>JAGQPV010000019.1 GCA_020426545.1 Planctomycetaceae bacterium | reverse complement strand
GGGGATCGCTGCGGGCAGGGGGGCCGCTTCGATCTCGGCCAGTCGGTCACAGACATCCTGAGCCTTCTGAGGGCGTTGCTCCGGATCTTTGTTCAGCAGGCTCATGATCAGGTCGCAGAGACGCTGATCGAGCGCGGGGTTGATTGCCTGGAGTGCCGGGGGATCTTCCTGTGTCACAGCGATCAGCGTGGCTGTCACATTCCGGCCCCGGAACGGCGGACGACCGGCGAGCAGGTGGTAGAGCACGCTTCCCAGGCTGAACAGGTCGCAGCGGTGGTCGACCACATCTCCCTGGGCCTGCTCGGGAGCCATGTACCGCGGCGTGCCGACGATGATGCCGCTGCGGGTCAGCCCCGCGTCATCGGTGGCGATGCGGGCGAGGCCGAAGTCGAGGATTCTGGCCCAGCCGGTGGCTTCGTCGATCCAGATATTGTCCGGCTTGATATCGCGGTGAATCAGCCCCTGTTCATGCGCGGCCGCCAGACCGGAGGCCACCTCGCGGCCGATGCGCAGCACATCCGGCTGGCTGAGCTGGTGCTCGCGCTTCAGCCGGGCCTGCAGCGATTCTCCCCGCAGATACTGCATGGCGATGAAGGGGATATTGCCATCTTCACCGACCTGATGAATGGCCACGATATGATGATGGTCGATGGCCGCCGTAGCCTGGGCTTCACGCAGAAACCGGTCGCGGGCAGAGCGACTGGAGGCCGCCGAGGGCTTCATCACCTTGAGCGCGATCTGTCGCTTGAGCTGCAGGTCTTCGGCCCGGAAGACAATGCCCATGCCACCGACGCCCATGACATTCAGAATGCGGTACCCGCCCAGCCGGCCGATTTCATCCGCTTCCTGCGGGGGGGGTGGAGAAAGTCAATCTGCTCGTCATCAGCGAGATCGCCGTCGTTGTCGGCTTCGGAGTGCGAAAGAATCTCCTGCTCCTGGCCGAGGAGCAGGGTTTCCTGAGATTGAACGGTTTCGGCCTGGCTGTGCAGCTGTCTGGCCCGTTCGATGATTCTGGCCACGATTTCCTCGTCGCCCTGCACGGTCGGCCCGCCCCGAAGGGCCAGGAACAGCGGGTCCTCATCGACGAGCGTATCCACCGTCTGCAGGCAGTGATCGCAGTCGAAGAGGTGTTCTTCCAGCTGCTTCGCGGTGACGCCCGGGAGTGTGCCCTGCAGCAGCTGGTGCAAGGTTTCCTGGTCGGGACAAGTGACCTGGGGCATCCGGCAGGCTCCCGGCGAATGCGTGGCGGCGAGGTTTCTGTATGAAACGGGCTACGTGTCCCGGTGGCGAAACGTGACATGATCCGGCGGGAATTATTCCAGCAGGTCCTGGAGTTCTTCGCGTAACCGCTTCAGCACACGGTACTTGGCGACGCGAAGTGAATTCGCGGAAACTCCCTGTTGGCGGGCCAGCTCCGCCAGAGTCGTGCCCTCGATGAAGTGCTGGCAGCAGGCCTGCCAGTGGGCCTCTGAGAACTCGGCCTGCATCAGCTCCATGGCCCGCCGGACCACAAACCGGCGATATTCTGTTTGTTCAAACAGGTCGCCCCCGGTGGTGACGGCAATGTCCTCCAGCGCAACCTCCTGTGTTCTGGCAGGTTGCGACGTACGGCGGCGATGAAAGTCGTTGGCCCTGTTCCGCGTCAGAGTTCGCAGCCAGCCGCGAAATCGCCGCCTGGGGTCGTACTGAAACTGCGGCAGCTTATCGACCAGCGCCGCCAGGACGTCCTGCGTGAGATCAGCGGCATCGGTCGCATTGAGGCCATGGTTCCTGGCCCAGTGAAAGATGAGGGGCGCATACAGATCCACGAACCGCTGCCAGGCGGCCTGTTCATTGGGTTGCTGCAATCGCTGGAGAAGACTGGCTGAGGTGGAATTCATGAACCGGTGCTGGTGTGCCCACGTGCTGTGCGAGTGCCCATCGTACCAGCCGAGGGACAGGATTCCACCTGGAACGTGCCGTTTGAACATCCTTCTGAATGGTCAATCGAACCGGGCAGACTCTGTCCTGCCCTTCAGAGCCGGCAGCAGGATTCCGGCCCGCCGGACAGTCATTCAGTTGCCCGGCTGTGCCGGCACCTGCCGGTCCCGCATCGCCAGGATTGCCTCGGCAAAGGCCTCCCCCATCAGCGCGAATGTCTTCGCGCACCCGAGGTAGTGATAACCGGCATTCGACGCGCCGCGATTTCGGAGTGCCACTTCGTCCGGACTCACCAGCTTCGCCTCGTACTCTTTCAGGTACGCACGCTGCTCCTCCGGCGACATGGAACCATCGGCATTGGCCGCGTTCTTATTCTTCGTGCGCAGCAGGTACGACATCTGCCGGACCTGCTCATATTTTGCCTGGATGGCAGCCAGTGGTTTGTCCCAGTACGGAGAGGTCGGCACGGCCACCACATTGCCTTTGAATTCCGGCAGCGCGGCCGGGGCGGCCATCGCCCTGCGGAAGGCCAGATTCCCCGCATTGGCCTCGTCGCCTCCCACGCCCATCACGCCAATCACAAATGGCATCTGCGGTGCCTCGAGATCCCTGCGGACGTCCCGGATGAAATCAGCCATCCACTCGCTGTATTTTGCGAACCGATTTCCCTCGGCTCCTTTCGGAAGCTCGGGATACACATCGCGGGTCACCATATCGTTAAAACCCTGGAACCAGACGAACCCGGCAATTTCATAGCCCTGCTCAGGATCGTAGTCCGGGACAACGCGGCGAATGTCGCCCAGCACATGTTGAACATGCTTCAGCATCAGCCGGTAATAATGTCCCGAACCACTCTCTGGACGACGATCCCGCTCGATATCAGCCTCAGTGCGGGGATACACACCGGCGCTGGGCGGGCGGAAATCATAAAACAGGGATTTGCCGCCCCAGGCCGTCTTGATAATCAGGACGGGTTCCTCGAACGTCTCGTCCATTCTGATGCCGAAGGTGAACTCGGGGCCAATCTTGCCGCCACTTTCAGCCGGGTTCGATCTCGACCCGTAACCGGCTGTCAGCCGGCCGAACCCCTCGCCGTTTGCCTCGCCCCGGCCGGTGTAATACGAAATCCACGCCCCGTCGCAGATTCGTGGCTCACCATCCGCGTTCCTCATCTTCTTCAGCAGCGGAGCCGTTGCCGGATCGTCCCCCAGGTAGTCGAAGGTCTCAACCTTCGCGTGCCCCTCCATGTTGGACTGGCCGACAAGGATAAAGACCTTGAGCGGCTCTTTCGCGTCGGCGACTGCGGACGAAGTCAGCGAGACCAGAAAAAGCAGCACCGTGCTGAAGCGGCTTGCCGTGTTCATTGTGGATGGCTTTCGGAAAAACTCTGCAGGAACCTCGTGAATGGCAGACAGGCGTCAACCCGCAGACCACTCTACCACGGGTGGAGCGGCAACTCTGCGCCTCGCAGGCAATCCTGCGCCATGATCCACTGCCGGGAATGCCCTCGCCGGTCCACACCGCCGTCCGTCCAGCGGCGGCACCCGGTGAATCTTCGCACGGATACACACGGGCAGGCCCGCGGCCCGGGGCACGCATGAAGTCACGTATCGTGCCCCAGTCCCGCCTGCGGAAGAGTGGCGGCTCCTGCTGACGTTCCTCCCGGGTTCCCGGTTCCCCCCAGGGAAATCGCCCTTCTGTCAACGTCAACTTCGTCAGCAGTCGCAGGCCGTGATTATCAGCCTTTTACGATAAACGACGAATTCTTACAGGAATGCAAGGCAACTTCTTACAGGAATGTCAGCTCGCCTGCAGATTAACACCTCGACTCTCTATCCCTTACGGCATTGTAATCCGATGCACATTGAGGGGAGTCCTGCCGAGAGCTACGATTCCACCATCACCTGACAGGACATGCCGACCTTTCACGCTCCGCACTGCCCGCCTCCCTCTTTCCCGACGAGGAATACCGTGAAGCATGGCATCGACCACGTCCGGACTGAGGGCTGCGCAGACGGTGATGAGGCAGATGCCGACCTTGCGGAATCGTCCGCCGGCACGGAAGCCTGTCGACTGAACGAGCTGGAACACCACATCGCCCATGCGGCCCACCTGCTGCCCTCGCAGGGGCCGATTTCCGTCTTCGTCCATCACAACACGCTGCACCCGTTTGAAGACCTGCCCTTCCATGCCGCCGTGGAACAGGGGCTGGAGATTTACGGCTGCCAGCCGTATCTCGCTGAGGACCAGTACCGTGCGGAACTGGCCCGGGGGCGCATCCGGCATGACCATCTGGAGCAGGTGCTGCTGGAAGACCTGGGCGAGCGGGCGGACGACCTGATCGGCTTCATGGGCACCCGGTATCACCTGTGGCTGGCGATGCTGGAACACCCGCTGCGGTTCGGCACCGATGCGGAAACCCGGTGGCTCGTGGCCGAGACCGATGCCCTGAAACGGTTCCTGGCTGCCACACCTGATGTCCTGCGAAACCGGGCAGTCAGCCGGACCCGCAACCTGGTTCTGCACCGCCCCGAGTCCTCCGCTGCGGATGCCGATCCGCAACTGACCGAAACCATCCGCCAGCTGCTCAAGCAGTTCGTGGGAGATCCCGGCCACCGCTGGAGCGACTCCACCTGGGAAGCCTTCACGCTGCAGCTGTTATGGCAGGTGTGCCGGCACGTGGTTCACTCGGTCCCCGGGCAGCCCCGGCAGGTAACTCTGCCCATTCGCCATACCCGGCTGCTGCTGCTGGCCACCGGAATTGATGTGGAAACGCCGGTCAGCGAGTTGCTCGTGCGGTGCTCCGCGGCCTTTCTGGACCAGGGGTTCGCCGGCTGGACGCTTCCCGGGCGGGAACGTGGCTTCTTCCATGCGTTCACCGCCCTGTATCGCGACAGCCGCCCGGTTGCCGGCTGGCTGCGAGAACTGCCCCGGGAACTGCGACGGATCGAGCAGGCAGGCCTCACCCCGCTGGAGTCGATCAACGAATCGCTGCGGCTGCTGGGTGTTGATCGGGACGAGGAGGAAAACTACCTCACCCGTGCACTGCTGGCCCTTCGCGGCTGGGCTGGCATGCTGTGGCAGATGGAAACCAACGCTGAGTGGGCCGTGCATCCGGCTCCGCCCGGTTCGCTGGTGGAATACCTCGCCGTGCGGCTGATTCTGGAACGCCTCGCGCTGCAGTATTTTGCCCGGGTCCTGCTGCCGGCCGGGGGAGACCTGACCGGGCTGCGCAGCCGGCTGCGGTCAGAGATCGGTCATGCACCGGCGGCAACTGTGGAGCAGCGGGCCTTCGTGCTGTTTCAGCTGGCGCAGCTTCGCGGCTGGGCACCAGCAGAACTTCAGGCCCAGACGCTCGACGAACGAAGTCGGCTGGTCGCCGAGATCGAAGCGTTCTCCAGCCTGCACCGCCGGCGAATCTATCATCAGGCATATGAACGGTGCTATGCCCACCAGGCGCTCGATGCGATTGCGATTCACGTCGCGCGGCAGCCGGTGCCACAGCAGCACCGGAAGACATTCCAGCTGGTCACCTGCATCGACGACCGGGAGGAATCGTTCCGCCGACATGTGGAGGAAGTCGACGCCGCCTGTGAAACTTATGGCGCCGCCGGATTTTATGCCGTCGCCATGTATTATCAGGGCGCCGGCGATGCCCACTTCCGGCCGCTGTGCCCGGCTGTGGTGAAGCCGGGGCATTATGTGCGGGAAGAAGCCGCCTGGTCGCTGGAAGTCAGCAGCCGGCAGCGGGCGGAAACCCGCAGGACAATCGGCACGGCATCGCACCGCTGGCACCTGCAGAGCCGCACCCTGTGGGGCGGAATTCTCACAGCCCTGTTCGGCTCGCTGGCTTCCGTTCCGCTGATTACCCGCATTCTGTTTCCCCGGCTGACAGCCCGGCTGACACGTCTGTTTGACAGTCTGATTCAGCCTCCGCCGGTCACCGAGCTGCGACTGCTGCGCGACGGCGATCCGCCGGGGCCGGAGAACGGCGGCCTGGGCTATACGGTCGACGAGATGGCTGACTGCGTCCAGCGGGTGCTGGAAGACATCGGCCTGACACACGACTTCGCCCGCCTGGTGATTCTGCTCGGCCACGGTTCCGGCAGTCTGAACAACCCGCACGAATCGGCCTACAACTGTGGAGCCTGCAGCGGAGGACGCGGTGGCCCGAATGCCCGGGCTTTCGCCGAGATGGCAAACAGTCCGAAGGTGCGGCTCAAACTGTTCGAGCGGGGACTGGTACTGCCGGAGTCAACGTTCTTTGTCGGCGGGTATCACAACACCTGCGATGACGATGTCACGTACTTCGACCTGAGCCGCGTACCGCTGTCGCACCGGCAGGAGTTTGAAACGGCCCGCGACACGATTGACGAAGCCCGTGGCCGCAACGCGGTCGAGCGCTGCCGGCGATTCGAGTCGGCACCGCTTGAACTCCGACCGGGCGAAGCACTGGAGCACGTACAGGCCCGGTCGGAAGACCTCTCGCAGGCCCGGCCTGAATACAACCATGCCACCAACACTCTATGTCTGGTCGGCCGGAGATCCCGGACCCGCGGGCTGTTTCTCGACCGTCGGGCCTTCCTGACCGATTACGACCCCACCGCCGATGACGCCGACCATTCAGTTCTCGCCCGCGTGCTCGCGGCGGCCGTCCCCGTGTGTGCCGGAATCAGTCTCGAATACTACTTCTCCACCGTCGATGTGGCGGGTTACGGCTGTGGCTCCAAGCTGCCGCACAATGTGGTCTCTCTGCTGGGTGTAATGGAAGGAGCGGCGGGCGATCTGCGGACGGGCCTCTCGCAGCAGATGGTCGAGATTCACGAGGCGATGCGGATTCTGTTCGTCATCGAAACCACTCCGCAGGCCATGCAGCAGGTAATGGACGGCAACCCCGTCGTCGGCCGGCTGATCGCCAACGAATGGGTGCAGCTGGCAGTGCTCGATCCCGAGTCGTCCCGTCTGCACGTGTACCGGCAGGGGGCATTCGTTCCCTGGCGGCAGGAAACGAAGGATCTGCCCACGACGGCCTCGTCGCTGGACTGGTGCCGCGGCAGACGGGGCCACCTTGGCTTCGCCTCGATTGTCGGTGCGTCCGCTCCCACAGAGCCGGCACGTGTGACGGCTTCCCGCGAGAAATCCCGCCCGGCCACAGCCATGGGAGCACACCATGTCGGTTGAAACGCTGTACCATGCTCTCGGGCTGACGGCGGCGGCTTCTCCGGCCCTGCTGCTGGCCGTGTTCGGTCTGACGATGCTGTTCAGCCGGCCGCTGAGCGAAAAGGCCATGGAACGCTGCACGGAAACAGCTGTGCTGACGGGTCTGGCCTCATCCATCGGCATCCTGGTGCTGATGCTGATGACCGGCGAACGGCAGGTGCCTGTGGAACTGGGGAACTGGGTCGCCATTCCTCAGGAACATTTTCACTTTCATCTGAAACTTGTCTTCGACCGGCTGTCGGTGCCGTTCGTCGTGCTGACGTTCCTGCTGGTCGGCACCACCGGGGCATTCGCCAATCGCTATCTGCACCGCGAGACGGGCTATCGCCGCTTCTTCCTCCTGTATGCCATGTTCCTCATGGGCATGGTGGTGGCTTCACTGGCCGGAACCATCGAGACGCTGTTTCTCGGCTGGGAACTGGTGGGGCTCTCGTCCGCCCTGCTGGTGGCCTACTTTCACGATCGCCCTTCGCCCGTGCTGAACGGTCAGCGGGTGTGGTCGGTGTATCGCGTGGCCGATGCCGCCTTCCTGATTGCGGCTGTTGCCCTGCACCATGTGAGCGGCGAGGGAGACTTCGCCGGTCTGATGGGCACCGGTGCGTGGCCTGAAGGTCAGGCGGGCCTCACTTCGGGTCAGGCTCTGTTTGTGGGACTGCTGCTGCTGGTGGCGGCGGCGGGCAAATCAGCACTGATTCCGTTCTCCGGCTGGCTGCCGCGGGCGATGGAAGGGCCGACTCCCTCCAGTGCGATCTTCTACGGAGCGCTGTCCGTCCATCTGGGAACCTTCCTGCTGCTGCGGGTCAGTGCGATTCTGGAACTGTCGTTCTGGCTCAGTGCGATCGTCGTCCTGCTGGGGCTGGCGACCGCCGTCTATGGCTCGCTGGCCGCCCGGGTGCAGTCGGATATCAAGAGCGGCCTGGCATTCTCATCGCTGACACAGGTGGGCATCATCACCGCCGAGATCGGCCTGGGTTTCCGCTATCTGGCGCTGGTCCACATGATCGGCCATGCCTGCCTGCGAACCCTGCAGCTGCTGCGGGCTCCTTCGCTGATTCGCGACTATCACAACCTGGAAAATGCCATCGGCGAACACCTGCAGCCACGGCCGGGGCTGTGGGAGAGATGGCTGTCCCCCGCCATCCAGAGGAAGCTGTACCGACTGGCCTTCGAGCGGGGCGGCTTCGATGCCGTGCTGCAGCAGTATATGGTCCGCCCGTTTCTGGCCTTCTTCCAGCTGTGTGACCGGCTGGAACGCCGCTGGACCGACTTCCTGGCCGGCACGACATCCCGCGAGTCGGATCGCATTCCCACCGCACCGGTGGCGGAGGGACCGGAATGACCGAACTGCATCTGCCCTGGCTGGAACTGGCCATACTCCTTCCGCTGTTCGGCTCGCTCGTCGTGTCGCAGCTTCACGATGGAGACCGCGCCCGGCGGTTCGGCCTGGTGTTCTCGGGAGCGGCCCTGCTGTGCACGCTGGGTGCCTGGCAGGACTTCCTCACGTTGTCGGCCTTTGAAGCTCACGACCGGTGGGACGTCGTGCGGCAGGTCTTTCACCGCGACGTGCTGGTGATCGATGAGCTGAGCGCTCCCCTGCTTCCGCTGGCCGCCCTGCTGTATTTCCTCACGCAGCTGGCCACCTTGCGAACCAAGGTCCACCGGTTCTCCTTTGCCTCGACGCTGTTCTCGGAATCGGTCCTGCTGACCACGTTCAGCTGCCGATTGCCGTGGGCCCTCATCGCCCTGCTGGCGGTGGGAACCATTCCGCCGTTTTTCGAACTGCGGCGACGGGCCCGGCCGCAGCGGGTGTATGTGCTGCACATGGGGCTGTTTGTCGTGCTGCTGGTGGCGGGACAGCTGCTGATGGACCTGAACGGCACAGCGACCAGTCCCCCTCTGACTGCGGTTCTGCTGCTGACAGCGGCCGTGCTGCTGCGGAACGGCATCGCTCCGGTGCACTGCTGGAAGACCGACCTGTTCGAGCATGCCAGCTTCGGCACGGCGCTGCTGTTCGTGGCACCAATGGTCGGCGTGTATGCAGCCATGCGGCTGGTGTTTCCCGTCGCTCCCGACCAGGTCCTGCGGAGCATTGCCGTCCTGTCGCTGGTGACGTCGGTGTATGCGGCCGGCATGGCCCTGGTGCAGACGGAAGCCCGGCGGTTCTTTACCTATCTGTTTCTGAGCCATTCCTCGCTGGTGCTGGTCGGGCTGGAACTGGCCACGCCCATCGGGCTGACGGGCGCTCTGTGTGTCTGGCTGTCGGTTGGGCTGTCGCTGGGCGGGTTCGGGCTCACGCTGCGTTCGGTCGAATCGCGAACGGGCCGACTTTCGCTGGGCAGCTTCCACGGACTGTACGAGCACACGCCAATGCTGGCGGCCTTCTTCCTGCTGACCGGCCTGGCGAGCATCGGATTTCCCGGCACCATCGGCTTCGTAGGGACCGAACTGCTGGTGGAAGGTGCCGTGCAGGCCTTTCCCTGGGTGGGAATGCTGGTAGTAATTGCCGCGGCCCTCAACGGCCTGGCGGTGCTGCATGCATGGTTCCGGATTTTCACCGGACGGAAACACCCCGGCACCATCGATCTGCGGTGCCGGCTTCCCGAGCGGTTCGCCGTGCTGGTGCTGACGCTGCTGATTATCGGCGGAGGGCTGTATCCCCAGCCGGGAGTTTCGTCCCGCTATCACGCCGCTGTCGAACTGGGCCGGGCACGGGGCCAGGGACTGCCTGCGCCACAGTTGACGGCCCTGCCGACTCGGGACAATCCCCTCCGGGCGGACTCTTCGTCTCCCGCTCCCGCGGTTCCTGCGGTCCCCGGCTCTCTGGAGCATTTCGGGCTGCCGGCCTTTTTGAATAAGTGAGAAGACGCCATGCCGAACTCGCTGCCTGATCTGTCCGCCGAGATCCCGCGGGGGAATGCGGAAGGCTTCCGCAGGTACTTCGCGCAGGATCTGCTGTCCGGATTTCTGGTATTTCTGATTGCGCTGCCGCTCTGCCTGGGCATTTCGCTGGCCTGCGGCTACCCGCCGATTGCCGGCATCTTCACAGCGATTATCGGCTCGATTCTGACGACCTTCCTCAGCAACTCCGAACTGACGATCAAGGGGCCGGCTGCCGGCCTGATCGTGATTGCCATTGGCTGCGTGACCGACTTCGGCGGCGACGGAGCCATTGGCGGATTCACCGAAACCGATATGGCAGCCTACCGGGCGGCACTGGCCGTCGGTGTGGCAGCCGCTGTGCTGCAGATCGGCTTCGGGCTGTTTCGCGGCGGTATTCTCGGTGAGTTCTTCCCGCTGGCGGCCGTGCACGGCATGCTGGCGGCCATCGGTGTGATCATCATCCTCAAACAGTTTCCTGTCGCGCTGGGTGTCTCGGCCAGCGGCGAGCCGCTCGAAATCGCCCGGGAACTCCCCGGGCTGATTCTGGAAGCCAACCCGGCCATTGCGGCCATCGGCGGGGTCAGCCTCGTCATCATGTTTCTGTGGCCACTGGCCGGTCGCCGCGTAGGCCTGCTGAAGAAGATTCCCTCACCGCTGGTGGTTTTGCTGCTGTCGGTCGCAATGGGAGCCGGGTTCGACCTGCTGCACGAGCACTCCTACGTGCTGCAGGGCCACAAGTATCAGCTGGGCGAACAGTACCTGGTTTCCATGCCCCGCCGCGTCTTCGGCATGTTCGATGAAGTTACTTTGCCGGCGTTCTCCGCGCTGCTGGAGCCGAAGGCCTGGAAGTGGGTGATGATGTTTGCCATCATCGGCAGTCTGGAGTCGGTGCTCAGTGCCAAAGCGGTCGATCTGCTCGATCCGTGGAAGCGGAAGTCGAGCATGGACCGGGACATTCTCGCCGTCGGCGTGGGCAACCTGTGTGCCTCGCTGGTGGGCGGCCTGCCGATGATTTCCGAAATCGTCCGCAGCAAGGCCAACATCGACAACGGTGCCCGCACCCGCTTCGCCGACATGTGGCACGGTGTCTTTCTGCTGGCCTGCGTGGCTCTGATTCCGATGTACCTCCACCGGATTCCGCTGGCCGCTCTGGCGGCGATGCTGGTTTACACCGGCTACCGCCTGGCCCATCCCACCGAGTTCATCAACGTCTACCGCATCGGCCGGGAACAGCTGGTAATCTTTGTCACCACGCTGGTGGCCGTGCTGGCGACCGACCTGCTGGTCGGCATTGCAATCGGCATTGCCGTCAAGCTGATGATCCACCTGATGAACGGCGTGCCCATCACGTCGCTGTTCAAGTCGTATCTGGAGATCGTGCCGCAGAGCAATAACCGCTGCCTGATTATTGCCCGGCAGTCCGCCGTGTTCAGCAACTGGATTCCGTTCCGGCGACAGCTGGAAGACATCGGACTGGTGCAGCATCAGAGCATCACGCTGGATCTGTCCAGCACGCGGCTGGTGGATCACAGCACGATGGAGAAACTGCACGAGCTGCAGGCCGACTTCCAGCAGAAGGGCGTCTCACTCGACATCATCGGACTCGAAGCACACCGGCCAGTGGCCGATCACGAACTGGCGGCCCGCCGGGGCATCGCAGCGGAAATGCGAAGACTGTTCGTCGTGGCGGACACCCGGGAGGCCGAGGCGCTGGAGCAGTCGCTGCTGGAGTTCGGCATCACCGACTATACACTGGTGGCCTGCCGCACCGGTCGCAGCCAGACAATCGGCTCGCCGGAGGGCTCCACCCGCGACTGCATCCGGGTGGAAGTGACCGTCCTGCCGGATGTCTGCACGCGGCTGCTGCGACACCTGCGGGACGAGGCCCCGCCATCGTCGGGAATGACGGTCTCGGTGGAAGCCATCGAACTGATTCAGAGACTGCAGCTGGGGGAAACGGGCCGGAACGGAGCCGCGCCCACGCTGTCGCCGGAACCTGTTGGAAGTGAGCGATAACCGCCATGCCGCAATACAGTCTGCAGCCGTCAGCCAAAGTCCGTCAACCGGCCAGCCAGTGGTTCGGCCAACCGGTCGACGTGCTCGATGATCTTGGTCAGGGACACGAACCACGGGCGGTGATGGTCACCTGCTGCCACCTGGGCTGCGCCCCGGATCAGGTCTCTCACGCGGAGCCGGGTGAGTTTTACATCGTCCAGAATGCCGGCAACGTGGTTCCCGACCCGGCGGAACCGGTGGATTCCACTCTGGCCTCGCTGGAACTTGGCCTGCAGTACGAGACTGTCAGCCACGTGATCGTGTGCGGCCATACGTCCTGCGGTTTTGTGCGGCGGCCCCTTGTTCTCCAGCAGCGGGAGACGTTCCGAAGCATGCGGTCGCACAGCAACCCGGCCCGGTCGCGCGGCGGCCTGAATGGCCATCGACCGGCAAGCGGCGAACAGCAGGTACGATCGGCCTGCCAGCATGTGCTGCACCAGCTGGAGAAACTGGCCCGGCATCCCTTCATTGCCGAACGGCTTGAGCACGGTGCCCTGACGCTGCACGGGTGGCTCGTGGGCGACGAGACCTCACAGATCCGCTATTACAATCCCGGCACATCGCGGTTTGAACTTCAGCTCAGCGGAGCGCGATGACGGGTGCCGCCACCGGGCGATCCCGGCTCGGGAAATTTTGCGGGAACTTTCCCCGCGGGAACTCACTGGCAGACCAGCCGCCATGGAGTTCAACGGATCAGTCTGAAGCGGTTGAACAATGCACAATGTGGGCCGCGCGGGTTGCACCTGTTACTGCGGAATACCACCAGCATTGAGTGGGGCAGATACCTGTCCGCAGTCACTCATGATGAGCCCCCGGCAGGGAATACAGCACAGCCGATTTCGAGCATACTCCGTTCGTGCTGCAGCGGGGCAGACCGGACTCGGCATATCCCGTCCTGATGTCACTTATGCCGGACAGACATCCCCGCGGCGGTGTGGCCCGGGGCACTACCACAGTCCACCCGCTCGCCGGGCCGCACGCTGGAGCAGCAACTTGTAGAGCGCGGGGCACTGGACGTGCCGGCTGTGCTGCTCAATTCCCCGGCTGTTGGGATGCGGGCGGGCAGAGGGCCGCCATCGGGATCGGAACAGCCTCGGGCACGTGACGGGCCACAATCACGGGGGCAAGGTTAAACCAGGCCGCCGTCTGATCGAGAATGCCACTGTCGGCAGTCACGGCAATCTGCCCGGCGGGCAGGTCCCGCAGCACGACATCGGGATCGTTCTCCAGCCGGGCTTCCCAGCCGAAAGTCAGGTCGCTGCCCGCCTCGCGAATCATTTCGCACAGCCGCCCGCTGTTGGAAACCGGTCGATCCAGCAGCCAGCAGCATCCCGCCGGCTGCAGCCGTTCAATCTCCTGCCGGATCATCGCCAGAGCAGGCCGGGTTTCGCTCACGCGGCGGTAGCTGCCATGCATGCTGGCCATATCGCGAAGGCAGCCTTCCCGCCCCAGCAGCAGCACTCCGCCAGCGAGGGCGGCTTCGATGGTCGTCACCAGGTTGAAACCATCGATCATCAATGTCCGACCGCTGACTTCCTCGGGCGAAACACGGTGCTGCAGCCGTCGGGCCAGCGCGTCGTCGCCGCAGGCACTCCGCAGAACGGCTAGCCGCTGGCGGGCAGCCAGATGACGCCGGTCGCCCGTAAGCTTCAGTGCGGAGGGTGCCGCATAACCTCGGGAGAGCAGCCAGCTCAGATCGTGCACGGCGTGCTGCAGGCCGGGCCAGGCCGCCGGAGCAAACAGACTGGCATCAGCCGGGTGCGGCCCCCGGTGGCGGCGGTTGTCGGCCATGCGATTTCCCTGCCAGTCTGTTTCCCGCAATCGGGTGTATTTTCCGCCCTGAAGATCGCCCGGTGGCACATGCTGGAAAAACGGGCGACAGCTCAGAAATCGGGCGACGGAATGCAGGCACCCTCCGCAAGGGGCAGGGGCGCAGAAGTCGGTACAGCAGCCGAAGTGAGACGAGGCCAGACCAGGACAAATCATCCTGGGCAAGCGGGCGAGTGAGCCCCTGTCCCGCGGGGCTGTGCCGATTTGAGCATACCCGCACAGCGGAGACAATTCGAAACCGTCGGCCGCCTTCGATTGACAGGAACAGCCGTCCTTGCGTGGAGGAGGGAGCCTGGTATCATCAATGCTGGTTGATATCATTATCGTCCCGGTCGGCAGCCGCCCGCCGCCGCTCGTTCGAGCCTCCCGCGCTGACGGCCTTCCCTCTGTCGTTAGCTGCTGCAAGCTTCTGGTCGCTCTCTCTTTCTCATCATGCGTACCGAAACAGGTTTGATATGCTCACCATGTTCGGCAGTCCGCGAAAGTGCTGCGATAGACTGACGCGGCGGGAGACGCTGCAGGCCGGGTCGCTGTCGCTGCTGGGAGGACTGCTCGGTGGTGGACGTGCCGGTATGGCGTCGCCGGTCCAGCGTCCAGTGGGCAACGGCAAAGCGAAAAGTGTGATTGTGCTGTATCTGCTGGGAGGTGCCCCCACGCAGGACATGTGCGATCTCAAACCCCTGGCCCCCGACGGCATTCGCAGCGAGTTCGATCCCATCGCCACGAATGTGCCCGGGATGGAGCTGTCCGATCTGCTGCCGAAATCGGCCCGCTGGATGCACAAAACAGCGATCGTCCGTTCGGTGAATCACAAGGCAGGCTGTCACAATCCCATGCCCAGCCTCACCGGATACCCCGAGCCGCTGCCATCCATTGGCGTCGTGCAGGATCACCTGCCGCCGAGCATCGGTTCGGTGTGCGACTACCTCAGCCATCAGGCCCGGCCGAACGGCGGGGAGACCCACACCTCGAACGCGGGCCAGTTGCCGGCCTATGTGCACATGCCCTGCATGCTGGGCTGGGGACAGCACATTCGGCGGGCCGGCCCCTATGCCGGGTTCCTGGGACGTCAGTACGATCCGCTGTTCACCGAGTGCGAACCCACCAGTGACCGCCCCTCGGCCGGTGTTTACGATCCGCAAGTCGTCAAAGGTGTGCCCCGCCTGCCCACTGCAAAGCTGCCGGCGGGAATTTCGCTTGATCGACTCAATCTGCGGCGTTCCCTCACCCGGCAGTTCGACGACCAGCTCCGCCAGACCGAGGCTCGTGAGGAGTTCGTCCGCTCGCAGGACGGAGCGATGACCCTGCTCACCTCGCCCGCCATTCGCGATGCGTTTGATATGGAGAAGGTCTCGCCAAAACTGCAGGAGCAGTACGGGAAAACGCTGTTCGGCTCCAGCGCGCTGGTTGCCCGCAAGCTGGTGCAGGAAGGCGTGAAGTTCGTCAACGTCACCTGGGACATCTTCTGGACGCGGCCCGGCAAGCTGGATGGTGCCGGCTGGGATACGCACCAGAAGAATGCGCCCATTCTGCGGAACCCGCTGCTGCCGAACTTCGATCAGACCTTCTCCGGCCTGATGCAGGATCTGTCGGACACCGGGCTGCTCGATGAAACGCTGGTGGTGGTGATGAGCGACATGGGCCGCACGCCGAAGGTCAACAAGAACGGCGGACGGGATCACTGGACGTTCTGCTACTCGGTGATGCTCGCCGGAGCGGGAATTCAGGGCGGCACCGTCTACGGCGCGTCGGACGGGCAGGCTGCCTACGTGAAAGACAACCCCGTCAGCCCGGCCGACATTAACGCCACGATCTACCGTTGCCTGGGCATCGACCCGGAAGTCACGGTTCCCGATTCGAGCGGCCAGCCCGTCCGCATCAGCATGGGCGGCCGCAGTATCGACGAGATCCTGGTCTGAGTAACTCGCCAGCAGCCTGCAGCTGGTCAGTCTCGCCTGGTCTGCCAGCCCGCTGTTCCTTCAATTCGCCGAATGGCACACACCATGAATGCTCGCGGTGGAATTGCAAAGTCTCCGGCCCTTCTGGTGCTGGGCGTCCTGTGGCTGTCCGGCGGTCTGCAGACTGCAGCTGCCGAGGACTTAACTGCCCGGGCGGAGGCCGACCTCGCCGGCACACCACGGGAAGTTTCCGTGGAACCCCGCAGCATCGTACTTGACGGCCCACGGGCCAGCCGGCAGCTGCTCGTCACCGGGCACTATGCCGATGGCACGCTCCGCGATCTGACGCGACTGGCCGAATGGCAGATCGCCGACCCCGCCGTGTTCCACGTTTCTGCCGGTGGCCTCGTCACCGGCCGGGGCGATGGACGGGCCGAACTGCGGATTCGCGCGGGTGGGCTGTCCAGCACGGTGAAGGTCACCATCCGGAACTCACACCAGCCGCGGCCCGTCAGTTTTCGCCGCGAATTCATGCCGGTGCTCAGCGTGGCCGGCTGCTCCGACATTCACTGCCACGGCGCGCCTGCCGGCAAGGACGGTTTCCGGCTGAGCCTGTGGGGACACGATCCCGAGCTGGACCTGCAGCAGCTCACGCGGGAACTCTCCGGTCGTCGGACCAACGCCCTCGAACCCGAGCACAGCCTGATTCTGCGAAAGGCACTGGGGCAGACATCCCATGTGGGCGGGCGGCGTTTCGCGGCCGACTCCTTCCTCGCCGAACTGTTCCGCAGCTGGCAGGCCGAAGGCCTCCGGGATGACCCGGAACCCGCGATACTCGACTCACTGGCGGTGACGCCGGCGCAGCGTGTACTGCACGCCCCCGCCAGCAGCCAGCAGCTGTCTGTCACCGCCACATTCGAAGGTTCTCCCGCAACCGATGTCACCCGCCTCACGGCCTTCAGCAGCACCGATACGGCCATCGCCACGGTCGATCGCACGGGCCTGGTTGAGTTCAAACGACAGGGCGAAGTCGCCATTCTCTGCCGGTTCTGTGGCCGACTGGAATCCGTGCGGCTGATGCACATCGCCGCTCCACCGGCCGATTACCACTGGCCCGCTCCGCCGGAAAACAACTACGTCGATACGCATGTGTTCGCGAAGCTGCGAATGCTGAATCTGGCCCCCTCGGAGCTGTGCAGCGACGAGGAGTTTGTCCGCCGGGTCTATCTTGATCTGTGTGGCATTCTGCCGACAGCCGCCGAAACCGCGGCCTTCATCGCCCGGACCGATGCCGACAAGCGGTCCCGCCTGATCGACGAGCTGCTGCAGCGTCCCGAGTTCGCCGACTGGTGGACCAGGAAATGGACCGACGTCCTGCGCGTCAGTCGCGACTCCATCCAGCTGGCCGGCGCGCAGGCTTTTCGCGAATGGCTCCACACCCGCATCGCCGAAGATGCCCCCATGGACCAGCTGGCCCGTGATCTGCTGACTGCCACGGGCGAATCGTACTCCGCGCCCGCTGCCAACTATTACTGCGTGCCCCGCACTCCCGAGAAAGTGACCGACCCGCTCTATCTGCAGAAGGACCTGGCGGAATCCACGGCGCAGCTGTTTCTTGGCATCCGCCTGCAGTGTGCCCAGTGTCACAATCACCCCTACGAGCGGTGGACGCAGAACGACTATCTGTCGCTCGCGGCCTTCTTCGCAAAAATCGACCGGACCCGGCTGGGCGAAGCCGGCCCGAAGGGACGTCCGGATCGACGGCAGATGGCCATTGCGGTGAATGCCGATGCGGCAGAACTGAAGAGTCCCGTCGATGGCCAGCCTGTGGCCCCCGGTTTTCCGGGAGAAGGCCCGCTCGAAGTCGATCCACAACAGGATCGCCGCACCGTGCTGGCCAGCTGGCTGACACGGGAAGAGAACCCGTTCTTCGCCCGGGCGCTGGTGAATCGGGTCTGGTTTCATCTGCACGGGCGGGGCATCGTCGAACCCGTCGATGATTTCCGCGATTCCAATCCGTCGGCGAATGATCCGCTGCTGGCCGCCCTGGCCGAAGACTTCATCGCGCATGGCTGGCGGCTGAAGCCATTGATTCGCGGCATTGCGAATTCGCGGACCTACCAGCTGAGTTCCCGTCCCTCGCCGTCCAACGCGGGCGATGACCGCTACTTCTCACGCCACCTGCCGCGGCCTCTGCCCGCCGAGGTCATGCTCGATGCGATCTGCCAGGTCACGGAAGTTCCCGAGCAGTTTGAAGTGACCGAAGACTACATTAAAGGCATTCCCGCCGGGACGGTGAAATTCCCCCTCGGCACGCGGGCCGTGCAGCTGCCGGTGAACGATATCTCCACGCTGATTAACACCCAGGGCAAGTACGTGCGGTACGAACTGCATCCCTTCCTGCGGGTGTTCGGCCAGCCGAACCGTACGGAAACCTGCGAATGCGCACGTGAATCGACCTTCGGTCGCAAGCAGGCCCTGGAACTGTTTGTCGGCAGCCTGCTGACGCGGAAAGTCGCCGAACCAGACAACGTGCTGACCCGCCTGCTGGCCAGCGGGCAGACCGATGCCCGGCGGCTCGACAGCCTGTACCTGGCAGCCCTGTCCCGGCGACCGGAGCCCGAAGCAGCCACGGCCTTTCTCGCGCACATCGCCGGCAGCCAGAATCGCCGGGAAGCCTGGGAAGACATCCTGTGGACCCTGCTGAATTCGCAGGAGTTCCTGTACCAGCACTGAGCCGCCCGCTCCCCGTGCCGGCATGCATCCCGAAGCGAAGAGGCTTCGCATTTCTCGAACAGCCGAAGCGCCTGTCGCGAAGCCGGCATTCACACATGGGGGCGTTTCCACATGACGCGGGAGCCGAGGACTGACAGCCCTCCCGCCGCTCCACTTTGACCTGTCGCGTCTCTCCGCCTGCACTGCCCGGTGAAGGCAGCCGTCCAGCGTCTCCACCGGGCCGGTTTTCGGAACCCGGACAACCGCAATTCCTCCGCCGGTTCCTCGTCGGCATCTCCAGATGGTCGGTCTGGCGGACTCTGGCCCCCGGACCACCAGGCCGGCAGGCTTCGCCCGGATCCGTTGTTCGGCGCCTGCACCACCTCCGCAGGTTCCCCGGTGGCCGCCTGCAGTTCTCCCCCATTCGCGCACGGGGAACGGTGTCGATAATCGGGCGGATGAGTCAATCCTGCCGCACGGGGCCGTGACGGAGCGCGTCCCCGGGCGGTCTGGCTCGCTGATTCCCTGCGGAAGCGGAGAAGCGTCCTTCTCGACAGATTTGAGGGAGGGAAGCCGGGCCAACGCCACTTCACTTTCGGCAGAGACCGTCCCCCACCTGTGCCTGGCCAGCAGCAACAGAAATCACCGACGAGGAACTGATGAACTGGGAATCAAAGAATGTGGTCGTTACGGGCGCCTCGTCCGGCGTGGGCCGGGCGGTCGTGCGGGAATTCGCCAGCCACGGCGCCAATCTGGGGCTGATAGCACGAGGCGTGGATGGCCTCCGCGGGGCTCAGGCGGAAGTCGAGCAGGAGGGCGGCCGGGCCGTGATTGCTCAGGCGGATGTAGCCGATGCAGACCAGGTCGAGCAGGCGGCCGAACGGATCGAACAGGAACTCGGCCCGATCGATGTCTGGGTCAATAATGCGATGACCACGGTCTTCTCGCCGCTGAAGGACATCACGCCGGCCGAGTTCCGCCGGGCGACCGAAGTGACGTACCTCGGCACAGTGTATGGCACCATGTCGGCTCTCCGGCGAATGTCCCTCCGCAACCGGGGCACCATCGTGCAGGTCGGCTCGGCACTGGCCTACCGGGCGATTCCGCTGCAGGCCCCCTACTGCGGAGCCAAGCATGCCGTGCGGGGCTTTACGGATTCGCTTCGCAGCGAACTGCTGCACGAGGGACAGAATATCGGCCTGACCATGGTTCAGCTTCCGGCTCTCAACACACCGCAGTTCAGCTGGTGTCGCACGCGGCTGCCGAACCATCCGCAGCCGGTCCCGCCCATCTTTCAGCCTGAGGTGGCCGCGCGGGGTATCGTGTGGGCCGCCGAACACTGCCCCCGTGAGCTGAACGTCGGCTGGACGACTTCTCTCACCATCAACGGCAACAAGCTGCTGCCGGGTTATGGCGACCATTACCTCGCAAAGAACGGCTGGGAAGGGCAGCAGACGGGGGAACCGGTGGATCCTGACCGTCCGTCGAACCTGTTCGAGCCGGTCCCCGGCGATCATGGCGCTCACGGAGTCTTCGACAGTCGAGCCACCGACCACAGCCCGCAGCAGTGGCTCACGAGGAACGGGACATCCATCGGGCTGACCATGGCTGCTTCGGCTCTGGTCGCCACCGGCCTGACGCTGCTGTTCCGTCGTTCAATCTGAAGGGCACAGGGAA
>JAGQPV010000199.1 GCA_020426545.1 Planctomycetaceae bacterium | reverse complement strand
ATCGACCGCTTCGGCCATGTGAAAATTCCCGCCGTTTCGCTGGTCGGCACGCTGGACCGGCTGGGCTGGACTCGGGGGACTCCGCTCGACGCGGGCGTGTTTCACGAACACGATAAGCCGTTCTATGGTGCCAATGTTACCGCTGTGGTCTCCTATGAAGACGGTGTGCCGATCGGCTACATGGAGGGCTGGGACGATCAGCGAGTGACGGGCTGTTACTTCGTGCGGGGGCTGTCCGGTTCAGGCTGGGATTACCCGGACAGCAGAAAGGGCCTGCCGCTGGGGACGGTGGACCCGGTGGTAATCAGCGAAGTGCTGAGCGATCTGTATCTGCTGGCGTCGAAGGGAAGCTGAGTAAGACTCCGTGGCAGCCAGTATTGGCCTCGTATGAGCCGGCGGTGATGGGGCGACAGGAAGTGCGGCAGGAATTATTGAGGCAGACAGCTGCCCGGGAGCATCAGCGTGCTTGAGCGTGAACTGTGCAGAGGAAAGCAGAACTGGCGGCTGATCGTCGGGCTGTGGAATGGCAGCTGCGTTGACCAGAAGGGCACCGAGATCGAACTGAGGGTCTCAGGCTCCCCGCAGTTTCAGTCGGAACTGAAGAAGCGGCTGAAAGGTGGGTGGAAGGAGACAGAACGCTCACTCAGCCTGCGGTCGTTTGTGCAGGGCAAACCCGAGCCGACGCGGTACTGGAAGATTTCGGTCGACGTGGACACGGTCGTGACGGAGTCTGGCAAAGTCGGCGACGGGCGTCCCGCAACGGTCAGGGAGAACAAAAAGTATTTCGATTCGGCCGACGAAGCCGTGCTGTACTACTTTCGACAGATTGCGAAGAAACAGAAGGATGGCTACCACGAGTACGAGTCGAGAACGAATTCCTGGTCAGAGCCGCCCGAACACCTGCAGCCGCGACTGGCTGGCCGAAGCAGCCGGAAAACCACTCAGAAGAGCGCAGCCAGAGCCACGAAGAAGACCGCAAAGACGTCGGCCGAAAATCACGAAGTCGAGCCGAACGGGCGGCGGGAATTCACCTTCGAAGAGGGCAGCAGCCGCAAGTTCTGGAACATCGAACGGGACGGGACAAGCCACACCGTGCAGTATGGCCGGCTGGGCACGAATGGCCAGACGAAGACGAAGGACTTCCCCACCGAGGAAAAGGCGAAACAGTCGTACGACAAACTGATTGCCGAGAAGCTGAAGAAGGGCTATGTGGAGGCCGCCGCACAGAGCGATTCCGCAGGGGCGGGCACACCTGCGAAAAAAAGCAGTCCCGCGAAAGCGAAGAAGAGCAGCCCCGCGAAGAGGAAAGCCGCTGCGGCAGCGACAGTGGCCGCAGCACAGCCTGTCGCCGAGCCGGCTGCCGTTCCGGAACCAACCCCGCCGCCGGTGGTGACGGAAGTCACGCACTTCATTGATTTCAGCCCGGTCGATGCCTTCCGGGCCATGTGGCAGGATCCCGATCCGCTGCCCCTGCCGGAACCGCGGTCGTTCGATCTGGAAGCCTGCCTCGAGAGTGTGCGGAGCGCAAAGGGACGCGGCAGGCAGTATTCGCTGCCGTACCCGGAAGGGGGTGTGCTGTCTCCGCAGGAAGCGGAATTCTGGCTGGAAGCCCAGAATCTGCAGCGAACGCACCGCTCGCCGCGGGCACTGTTCGATACGCTGTCGACAATGACTTTCTCCGGTCAGCGCACCATCCGCGAGCTGGTCAAACTGCACAAGCAGAAGGACTTCCTCAACTACGGTTTTCTGGTGCATCTGCTTTCGCCCGAGGACTACCTGGAACTGCTGCTCGCGCTTCCGTGGGTAGACAAGCACGCAGCCGAGTGTTTCCGCGATCGCATTCTGCCTTATCTTTCGCGGAAACAGCGTCGCAGTATGCAGCAGCAGATCGCCGAAGCCGCCAGGACGGCGGTCGTACCGAAGAAGTTCAGCTCGGACTTTTCAGTCGCGTTTTATCTCGCCGCTGTACTGGGGTGCCACGAGACGGTCGAATGGATTCTGGCACTGAATGTCCCCTCCGGGCACTGGTTTTCAAAGATGTACTTCATCTGGGGGCTGGGCAGTGCTGAGAGAGTCGAGGAGGAAGTCGATCGCCTCCGCAGCGAAAAACAGCTCTGGTGGAATCCCGATCCCTTGCGATCATGGCTGGTCCATACCGGGACGAGCCGACTCGATGTAGTGGGTGCCGCGATCCTTTCCTGCACAAAGGGCAGTGCTTCGAATTACGCCGAAGTGCTCGAACTGGTGCGGGATCCGCTGGCGGCACCGATCATGCTGGAGATCCGTCAGGCCGGCAAAGCACCTGAAGTCGCCAGCCGCTGGCTGGACGAACAACTGGGGAATGCCGTCACCGGGCTGGTGCCGGTGGCTGCCGGGAACGGCAAACTGGCGGATGCGGCCAGAGGATACCTGCGGGAGAAGCAGCGTCAGGGTTTCGGCGAAGTCATCGAGCGGGCGCTGAAGGACGTTTCCGCGGCGGATGCCCTGCGATTGCGTGAAACAGCCCTCAATGTGCCGGTCGCCGGTCCGCCGCTGGACGAGAAGACCACCCCGAAGAAACTCCGGTCGCTGTTCGACTCCGCAGCAGAGCTGGCACCGCTGAAAGGCAGCGAATGGCTCGACCAGAGCAAACTGCCCCCGCTGCTGGTGGGCAAAGGGCAGCTCAACCCAGAGCAGCTGGAGTCCCTGGTGCTGGCCCTGCAGCACAGTGAGTCCGGCGAAGTTCACCCGCTGGTGGAGGAGATCGCGGGAACGGCGGATGCGGAATCGGCGGCCGAGTTTGCCTGGTCGCTGTTTGAAGCCTGGCTGGGGGCGGATGCTCCCAGCCGGCACAAGTGGGCCATGCGGGCGCTGGGCCTGCTGGGGAATGACGAAACCGCGCAGAAACTGACTCCGCTGGTGCGGGCCTGGCCGGGGGAAAGTCAGCACCCGCGAGCCGTCCTGGGGCTGGAATGTCTGCGGGCCATTGGCAGCAGCGTCGCCCTGATGCAGCTGTCCGGCATCGCCCAGAAGGTGAAGTTCAAAGGGCTGCAGAGAAAGGCGATGGAGTGCGTCGAGCAGATTGCCGCCGAACAGGGCATGACCCGTGACGAGCTGGAAGACCGCGTGGTGCCGGACTGCGGGCTGGATGAGAATGGCACCCGCGTGTTCGACTTTGGCGAGCGGCAGTTCACTTTCGCATTGAATGCCGAGAACAAACCGGTCGTTCGCGATGCAGACGGCAAACTGAAAAAAGACCTGCCGAAGCCCGCGAACAAGGACGACCAGGAGAAGGCCGCCCTGGCCGTGGCGGAGTGGAAGGCGCTGAAGAAGCAGATTCGCGATGTGGTGAAGGTGCAGACTGTCCGGCTGGAGCAGGCACTGATTACGGGCCGCCGCTGGAAGGTGCAGGATTTCCAGACGCTGCTGGTACAGCACCCGCTGATGACAAATTTCGTGCGGCGGCTGCTGTGGGCCGGGTTTGATGCGAAGAGCAAGCGGAAGGTAACGTTCCGCGTGACCGACGAACGCGACTTCGCCGATGCCGAAGATGCTTCCATTGATCTGGCTGGCTGCGAATCGGTGGGCCTCGTGCATCCACTGCATCTGAATGAGACGGAACGGGCGCAGTGGGGCGAACTGTTCTCGGATTACGAGATCGTGCCCCCCTTCGTGCAGCTGGGCCGGCCCGTGCATCAGCTTTCCGCAGCGGAGAAGAAAGCGAACTCATTCGCCAGGTTTGAAGGGCTGAAGGTGCCGGCCCTGACTCTCCTGGGAATTCTCAACCGCAACGGCTGGACCCGCGGCATGCCGCAGGACAACGGCGTCTTCATGGAGCATTACAAGCACTTCTTTGCGGCCGAGCTGACTGCCGTGGTCACCTATGAAAACGGGATTGCCATGGGGATGTACGGCGAAGAAGAAGACCAGACCATCAGCGGCTGTTTTCTGGTGCCCGGCATCTATCAGCCTGATGGCTGGCCGAACCATAAGCGGCAGGTCAGACTGGGCACCGTCGATCCCGTGGTCATCAGCGAGGTGACCACCGATCTGATCGAACTCGAAGCAAAGGCCGTGTGACTATGGCGAAACGGAAGTCGGCCAGGAAACCTGCGGTTGCCTCACAGGGGCCGGATGACGAACGGCAGGAACTGCAGCGGCCCGCGGCTGAGGTCCTCTATGCCGAAGAACTCGCGCGGCTGCAGGCCGCCGATGCCGATCAGCCGCGTCCCCACGGGTGGAAACTCTCGCCACTGTCGGTGCTGAACTTTGTACTGGGCAGCGAAGACCTGGGCATCAGGCCGAAGTTTGTCGGCCGGCGGGGATTCCTGGAACGGTGTATTGTTGCACTGGCCACCAACCGCGGGCTGATGCTGATCGGCGAACCCGGCACGGCGAAGAGTTATTTGAGCGAACTGCTGGCCGCCGCCATCAGTGGAGACTCGACGCTCACGATTCAGGGGAGTGCGGGCACCACCGAGGATAATATCCGCTATTCGTGGAATTATGCGCTGCTGGTCGCCGAAGGCCCCAGCGAGAAATCACTCGTGCCGGCTCCGCTGTATCACGGGCTGAAGCGGGGACAGATTGTCCGGTTTGAGGAAATCACCCGGTGCCCGCTGGAGATACAGGATACGCTGCTGTCGATTCTCAGTGATCGGGTGATGAAGATTCCCGAACTGTCGGACTCCAGCAGCTCTCTGTATGCCACTAACGGATTTAATGTGATTGCCACGGCCAATACGCGGGACCGGGGCGTGAATGAAATGAGTGCCGCGCTCAAGCGGCGGTTCAACTTCGAGACTGTGCACCCGATTGCCGAGCTGGCCGAAGAGATGGCTCTGGTTGAGCGGGAAACTAACCAGATGCTGTCGCGGGCCACTGTTCCGGTGACGCTCAGCCCGCAGCTGACGGAGCTGCTGGTGACCACCTTCCGCGAGCTGCGGAATGCGAAGACGGGGGACGGGAAAGGGCTGGAATCTCTGTCGACCGTGCTCAGCACGGCGGAGGCCGTTTCGACCGGGTTCGCAGCCGGCATTCATGCGTACTTCTACGGGAGCGGAGAAGTTGAGCCCGGGCATCTGGTGCAGCACCTGGTAGGCTCGGTGCTGAAGGACAACCCCGACGACCTGAAAAAGCTGCGGCATTACTTCAACCATGTGGTAAAAGCCCGCCGCGGTGCATGGAAGCCGTTTTACGAGGCCCGCAGGCATCTCGACTGATGACACCAGAACCCGACTGGCAGGCGCTGACTGACCTCGACGCACGCGTGGTGTGGTTCCCCGTGCGGCATCACAGCCCCACCTGCGCGCGGCTGGTGACGAAGCTGATTCGCCAGATGCGGCCCGCTGTGACCCTGATCGAAGGCCCCAGCGACTTCAACGACCGCATCGACGAGCTGTTCCTCGGGCATGACCTGCCGATCGCCATTTACAGCTACACCCGTCGCAGCGATGGCCAGCGTCGTGGAGCGTATTACCCGTACTGCAGTTATTCGCCCGAATGGCAGGCGATTCAGACATCCCGCGAGCAGGAAGCCGCTGTTCGCTTTATCGATCTTCCCTGGGCGGAGATGGCTTCGCTGGACGATGCCAGCCACCGCTATGCCGATGCCGAACTCCGGCGCGGCCGTTACGTGCGGCAGCTGTGCGAACGGTTTGGCGTGGAAGATTTTGACGACCTGTGGGACCGGCTGGTGGAGACTCAACCGGACCTCTCCCTGGCCGACTATCTCGAACGGGTGCATCAGTTCTGCGGGCATGTGCGGCTGTGGGAGGAGGAAATCAGCCAGTCGGACCTCCGCCGCGAAGCCTTCATGGCGGCGGGGATCGAGCGGGCGCTGGAAGAGTTCGAGGGCCGCGTGCTGGTGGTCACCGGTGGTTTTCACAGCTCGGCCCTGTGCGACTGGCTGAATGGCCGGCAGGAAGCGGACAGCACAGAACCCGCCGAAGTGGACGCGGAACCTGAGCCGATGCCCGTAGAACGGGGCATTGCCCTGACGCCCTATTCCTACGAGCAGCTGGACAGCCTCTCCGGTTACAACGCAGGCATGCCCAGCCCGGGGTTTTATCACCAGGTATGGCACGACCGAAAGCAGGGAGGCGAATTCTCATACCGGCCGCTGCTGGCGCGGGTGGCCCAGGCCCTGCGAAAACGAAAGCAGGTTGTCAGCACGGCCGATCTGATTGCCGTCGAGACCATGGCCCGCGCGCTGGCATCGCTTCGTGGCCGCACGACCGTCTGGCGGCGCGATCTGCTGGATGCCGTCACGGGGGCGCTCGTCAAGGAAGAACTGGAGTACGGCTGCGATTCGCCCTTTCTGGAGGAAGTGCTGCGGGTTTTTCGGGGGCGGCGCCGGGGCCGTCTGGCGGACGGAGCCCAGCTGCCGCCGCTGGTGGAGAACATCCGGCAGCTGCTGGCGGAACACGATCTGGTGCCGGGCCGCAAATGCGAGCGGGAGCTGAACCTGCTGGAGCCCGGAGACCTGGCAAAAAGCCGGGTGCTGCACCGGCTGCGAATCCTGGAAATTGGCGGGTTTCGCCGTATCGACGGGACCGACTTCGCCGTGAGGGACGATCTGGTTCGTCTGTGGGAACTGTGGCAGATCGGCTGGACGCCGAACTACGACGCCAGCAGCATTGAGGCTTCCCGCTACGGCACGACGCTGGACGAAGCCGCCACCGCGCGGCTGGTGGAACGGGCGACGGGCGACAGTCACACGGCCGACGAGCTGGCGGGTATTCTGCTGGATGCCGCATTTGCCGGGGTGGAAGTGCTGACTCCCGAACTGATTGACCGCCTCGAACAGCAGATTCATCAGCATGGCGAATTCGCCGCCGTGGCCGGCACGCTGCGGCATCTGCTGTTCCTCTACAGTTATGACGAAGCGCTGGGTACGGCGGGGAGTTCGCAGCTGGGACAGCTGCTGCGGGAAGCGTTCACGCGGGCGGCGTGGCTGCTGGAAGGCCTGGGACAGTCGGGCGGGCAGGACCAGCAGCTGATCGAAGGCATTCGCGTGCTGGTCGAGACGTTTGAACTGACGGAGCACATGCTGGACCTGAATCGCGAGGAGTTCCTCGGCGTGCTCTCCCGGGTTGAGGCCGACCACGACCAGCTGCCGTCGATTCGTGGAGCTGCTGTCGGCGGGCTGTGGAGCCTGCACGCAGCCGATACCGAACAGGTCCTGGCCGACCTGCTGCTGTTTTCCGATGTGGATCATCTGGGCGATTTTCTCACCGGGCTGTTTCATCTGGCCCGTGAGGTGGCGCAGCGGAATCCGCAGCTGGTGCGGAACATCGACGAGCTGCTGCTGAGTTTTTCCGGAGACGATTTCCTGCAGGCCCTGCCTTCCCTGCGGCTGTCGTTCACCAGCTTCACGCCGCGGGAGAAGCATCACATGCTGACGACGCTGTTCGATTCGCTGGGCATCCGCGAGATGCAGCCGCTGCACGCGCTGGAAGTCGACAGTGCCACCGCGGCGGAAGCCCTGGCCTTTGAAGACCGGCTGTATCGCACCCTGCGGAAGTATGGCATTCGGGGAGCCGACCAATGAGCGACGGACAGCGGAGCAGGCAGGCCCGGTGGCGGCTGGTGATGGGGGCCGGTTCGGAACAGAGCTGCGGTGGCTGTCTCGGCGACGAGGATTCCAGCCGGGAAGCCTGCCTGGGTTTTCTGTACGACCGCGAATACGGGGGCGGACGGAACGTGCGGAAAGGGCGGGCCGGCGGGCGGGGAGCAGGCGATTCCGATGACCGCACCGGCGGACTGGGCGAATCGGTGCTGAATGTGCCCGACTGGATCAACCAGGTGCACGAGCTGTTTCCGCAGAACACGATTGAACGGCTGGAGAAGGATGCACTCGAACGGTATCAGCTGGATGAACTGGTCACCGATCCCGAACTGCTCAGCCGGGCTCAGCCCAGTACCACATTGCTGAAGGCCGTGCTCCGCACGCGGCACCTGATGAACCAGGACGTTCTGGCAGCGGCGCGGCACCTTGTTCGCAAAGTCGTGGAACAGCTGATGGAGCGGCTGGCCCGCAAGGTCCACAGTGCGTTCCAGGGCTCGGTCGATCGCCGGCAGCGGTCGTTCCTGCGGATTGCGAAGAACTTCGACATCCACACGACGATTCGCCGCAACCTGAAACACTACGACCCGGAGCAGCGGCGGATTCTGATCGAAACGCCGTACTTCTACTCCCGCATCCGCCGGCAGACCGACCGCTGGCAGATTATCGTGGTGGTCGATGAATCCGGCAGCATGCTCGACAGCGTGATTCATTCGGCAGTGACCGCGGCAATCTTCTTCGGCATCAAGTCCATCCGCACGCATCTGTGTCTGTTCGATACGGAAGTGGTTGACGTGACCGACCACTGCACCGACCCGGTCGAAACCCTGATGAAAGTGCAGCTGGGCGGTGGAACAGACATCGGCCATGCGCTGAGTTATGCCTCGACGCTGGTCGATAATCCACGGCGGGCGATCATTGTGCTGATTACCGATTTCTATGAAGGGGCTCCTCCCGGCCGGCTGTTCTCTGTCACGAAACAGCTGGTGGAAAGCGGCGTCACCCTGCTGGGGCTGGCAGCGCTCGATGACCGGGCCCGGCCGGATTACGACCACCGCATCGCCGGGAAGATGGTCGATCTGGGAGCCCATGTGGCCGCCATGACACCAGGCGAACTGGCCGAGTGGGTGGCCGAGAATGTCCGCTGACTACCCCCCGCCGTTTTCTGCCGAAACAGGACTCTGCCGAGACAAACCTCTGCCTGGCCCCGACCGATGCCCCGTGATGATCTCCTCGCACTGACCGATGACGACCTGATCACCCTCACGAATCGGGGTGTGGTCCGGCGGGCGTTGCGGGAGATGGAAGAGGAAGAGCTGACGTGTGAGTTCGAGGAACTTGATGACGGCACGCTGAATGTCCGCTGGTCGGATGGCATCGTCTGCCGTTTCCCCGCGGGCGGCTCGCTGGAAGATGCCGTCTGTTCCAGTGGCAGCACCGGAATCAGCCGGCACGTGGTTCGCTCGGTGCTTGCGATGCGACGTGGCCGTCCTGGTCAGAGTGAGGGTGAGGAATCACAGGAGAAACCGAAGATAGACCTCGCGTGGGAT
>JAGQPV010000198.1 GCA_020426545.1 Planctomycetaceae bacterium | reverse complement strand
CCTTCTCCCACATGGCTGATGGTGCCACGAGTCAGCCGCAGCCCGTTCCAGGGCTTCGTCTGCACATTGGCCAGAATGTCGTCCCGGGCCGGCACGCTCGCATCGAGCATCACCTGCAGGGCCGGCCGCACCAGTTCCGCATAACCGGCGACGTCGTCCTTCGACTTCGGCAGTGCCGCGGCGAACTGCCGCTGCGATACCTCGGTCAGGTACTTTCGCAGCCCGGTCGCGTCGACAGCATCCGTCGGCAGTTTGTGGCTGTCATCGAAGACGCTTAATTCGGCGGGAGGAACCGGCTTGAAAGGCTCCTCGGTCAGCGGCTGTTCCATGTCCGGGCTGAGGTGCTCGTGGAACCAGGCATACATCATCTCCCGGGCCACCTGGTTGTAATTGTGCTTGAACTGCGGGTACGCCTTTGCCTCGACGAGGCTGGCCTGGTTGGAGAACCCGTACACCTGCTTCAGTTCGGGCAGACCACGGGTTTCGATGGCCACCGTCCAGTCGTCGGCACCGCTCATGGCCATGGGCTTCGGAGCGAACACCGCTGCCAGAGCCACATTGTTCAGGCCGATTCGCAGGTAAGAGGCGTTCTCGCATACGCACCCGCCCTGCATGCCGGTGGACACCATCACCGCCGGGAAGGCGACAGCCGGCCGGGGATCCACCGCGCACAGCATGAAGGTCTGCGTGCCGCCACCGCTGGAACCCGTGACGCCGATTCGTTCGGGATCCACATCCGGCAGCGAGACGAGAAAATCGAGAGCACGGATGCTGTTGAATGTCTGCAGGCCCATGAAATTCTGCAGCCACAGCCCGGCGGCGGCATCGGTAAAGCCGGCCCGGTGCGCGATCTGCCGGCTGTCGGCGTAGCCCACCATATCGTAGTGGAACACCACATAGCCCATGCGGGCCAGCTGCACCATGCGGGCCTGCACCGGGTAGCGGGCTCCGGCTTCCGTCTGTTCGGCCTCTTTATCGAGCTGTTCCTTCTGCTTCGCGTCGTCGGCTTCGTAAAAGCGGCCATTGGCCCAGTGACCGTGCGGGCACAGCACGCCCGGCAGCTTTCCGGTGCGGCCTTTCGGGCGGTACAGGTTGCCGGTGACGTAATGGCCCGGGTGCGAAGCAAAATACACCTGCTCGATGGTGTACCCGTCCCGGTCGATTTTTCCGTGAGTCGAGGCTTCAATCTCCGGGCGGGGCGGCATGGGCCACAGCCCCTGGCTGACCAGGATCCGCCGGCGGATGGCTTCCTTCTCGGTACTCCAGGCGGCGGCTGTCGCTGGTGGAGACCACGGATGGTACGCGTCCCGCAGGTTTCGCGGAGTGCCCAGGCGGGCATCGGCCCTGTCCTTTGCCCTGGCCGGTTCGGCAGCAGCTGCGGACAGGGCTGGCAGGAAACACAGAAGAGCGAGCAGCAGACAGCTTCTCATGGTCAGGCTCCGTCGGGCGGGCATCGGCCACTGGCAACAGTGGTTCACCGGGTGAGGTTTCGGCATCAGCCTATGTTGATCCCACGGCCTTTGCAACAACCGGCAGGCGTGGCAGCCGGCAGGCGGTTTCGGAATCGGCGGGCGGCGCGGTTCCGGAAAAGGAGACGGCACTGCGGGAAGCCCGCTGTTCCCTGGGTAGGTTATTCCACCCGGGTGCCCTGCACGTTCACCCCGCTGCCGATCAGCAGGTTGCGCTGGTAGCACCAGCGGTAGAACCGGCCCGTTTTCTCCGGCGGCAAAACCTGCAGACGGTCGAAACCAGCTTCGCGGAACCAGCCGCACAGTTCGTCCACCGTATGGTGATGCTGGTACATGGGCGCGTACCAGTCGAATGTGTCGCACAGCCGGTTTTCCGGATGAGGATGATTGCTGAAGTTCAGAACCTTGTTGAGGGTCGTCCGGACCAGCGGCACCCCGCCCAGCCGGGCTCCCAGGTGGCACCATTTCTCCAGTCGGGCCGGGTCCATGGCAACGGTTCTGCTGCGGACTGCCGAGTTCAGAGCTTCCTGCCACCACTGGTTCCGCCGATAAAGCCACACTGCCAGCCGGCCACCGGGCTTCACCATGCGGGCCACGGCATCGAACACGGCCCGGGTGTCCGCATCGTGGTGCATCACGCCGATGGAAAAGACAAAATCGAAACTGGCCGGCGGGAACGGCAGGTGTTTGAGATCGGCCTGCACGAACTGCACCTGCGGCAGGTGGCTGCACAGGCGGGATGCCCGCTCGACTGCCGTGCTGTGATCGGCCCCGGTGACGAGTGCTCCGGCTTCGCCGGCGATCTTTGCGTACCGGCCTCCGCCGCAGCCGGCATCCAGCACCTTCAGGCCGTCCAGTTCCGCCAGCGAAACGCCGGTCTTGGCCTGGAAGGTCGCTTTGTCTTCTTCCTCGTGGGCGACTTCGTACCGGTTCCACTGCAGACTGAAACTGGCCAGATGCTCCTGCTCCACAAACCGGGGAATACCCTGCCGGACGGGATACACCGCCCCGCAGGTCGCGCAGCGGAGCACCTGTCGCATGTGGCTGCTGCCGGGGTGCGGTGCGGTCTGGCTCTGTGCAGCCTGTTCCTTCTCCGCTGTCGGGCCCGGTGTGCTCTCCGGTTCTGTTCCGGCCGTCAGCTGGCCGGCGGAAGGCGGCTGTCCGGAATTCAGCCCGCCGCACTGCGGGCAGCACAAACCTGCCACCAGCCGGGCATCGGCCGGCTGGCTGCAGTCGGAATCACCTGAAGCGGAAGGGGCGGTCATGTCGGGGCGATCGGTCCTGCGGATTGCGTCGGTACGGTACAGACTACGGCGAAAGTAGACAGGAAGTAGAAGACAGAAGGCCCCGTCCACCGGGTCAGGTGGTCGCGGTCCGGTCCCGCACTGGAATTCCCGCCGCTGTCACAGGGATTCCGCATTCCGGGGAACGATCCGCAGGAAGCAGTCGCGGTTGCCAGTGTGGCGGGTTGACCAGGTTTCCCTGTCTGAAGCAGGCAGTCTGACGGGAACAGACCGTATTATACAGACAGAATCTGCCGGAAACCGACTCACGGGCAGCACCCCTGTGGAATACGCAGAACACCGAAACCTGCCCTCCTGCCGGCGATCCGCACGGCAGGTGTGAAGACTGGTTCAGCAAACTGTTGCGAACGGGAATCCATTCCGATAGACTGATGGGTGTTCTGCCAGTGGCCGGCCAGTCCATGCGCCGTGCACTGCCTGCCGGACGGTGCCGCAACGGTCCGTCTGGAGCAGCGGCAGAGCACTGTTTATTCTCTGATCAGACAGCATCCCGCCTACCCATCGTCGCTGTCGGTTTCGTGGCTTCCTGCCGCAATCCGCAGTGAAGGAGGTTTTCGTGAGCAGCACACCTCTGCCGCATGGCTCCCGGCTGAACGAGCATGATGATCTTGCGGAATCCGGCGGGCTGCTTTCCGCTGCGATGGAACTGCCCGCTTGGGCGGTCAGCCTGGGTGTGCACCTCGGTCTGCTGCTGATGCTGGCCAGCATGACGCGGATTACCTTCATTCAGGAAGATCCGCCTGTCGTCAGCCAGATGGAAGACCTCGAAAACGACACGTTCAAATTCGACGTGACCGTGGTCGACCAGATCGGCAGCGACAGCGAAATCAACCAGATCAGCCCGTCGCAGGCCGCGGCCACCAAAGCCGGCCAGAACCCCGAAAAAGAGCAGGAAAAGCAGCTGGAAGAAGAGCTGCTGACCGTCAGCGTGCCGATCACCGAGCCGCTGGACATGCCCCGCGAAGACGACCTGGTTTCCGAAGTCGAGCAGTCCGGATCGCGAACCGAGCACACCGGCGGCGTGCCGGGTTCGATGGACCGGCTGACTTTCGAACTGGGCAGCTCGCTCAAGGAACGCAAAACGCTGGCCATCTGGCTGTTCGACGCGTCCAACTCGCTGAACGAACGGCGGGAAGATATCGCCAGCCGGTTTGAGAATGTGTACCGCCAGCTGGGCCAGTTCAATCTGGATGGCGAACGCGGCCTGAAAACCGCCGTCGCCAGCTACGGCAAATCGCTCGATATTCTGACCGAAGAACCCGTAGACGACGTGTCGCAGGTGATTTCGGCCGTGCGGAATATCAAGCCCGATTCCAGCGGCGAGGAAAAGGTGTTCAGCGCGGTCATGGCTGTGGCCCAGAAGTGGAAGTCGTTCCGCAAACCGGGCACGCGGAATAACCGCAACATCATGATTTTCATCGTCACCGATGAACGGGGCGACGACTTCGCCATGCTGGAGGAAACGATTCATTTCCTCAAGCGGTATGGCATCAAGGTGTTCTGTGTGGGCAACGCGGCCGTGTTCGGTCGGGAAAAGGGTTACCTCACCTGGACTTACAGCGACGGTTCCACAGAGGACCTGCCGGTGGACCAGGGGCCGGAAACGGTCGCTCCCGAGCGGCTGCAGCTGGCTTTCTGGGGTTCCGATGGACGCGACCTGGAATTCATGTCGGCCAGTTTCGGCCCCTATGCCCTGACCCGGCTGTGTGCGGAAACTGGCGGCCTGTACCTGATTACCGACGAAACCCGCATCCGGTTTGACCCGGCGGCCATGCGGCTGTACCAGCCGGATTACCGCCCGATTCGTGAATATCAGAACGATCTGCAGACCAACAGGGCGAAGGCCGCGCTGGTGGCCGCTGCGGACGCGACCCGGGTGAGTCGGGTTCCCACGCCGCAGCTCAGGTTTCAGGCCGATACCGACACGGTTCTGCGGCAGCAGACAACCGAAGCTCAGAAGCCGGCCGCTGATCTGGACTACAAGCTGAGCCAGATGCTGATGGTGCTGGAAGAGGGCGCCAAAGACCGTGAGAAACTGACCACACCCCGCTGGCGGGCCAGCTTCGATCTGGCCATGGGGCGGGCACTGGCCATGCGGGTGCGGGCTCTGGGATACAATACCGTGCTGGCGGAAATGAAAGCGTCCCCCAAGTCCTTCGAGAAGAAGGGCAGCAACATGTGGGAACTGGTGCCGTCCCGCAATCTGGATGCCGGCCCGCAGGTGAAGAAGCTGGCGAAGAGCGCCGTCGAATACCTGACCCGCGTCGTGGATGAGCACCCGGGAACCCCGTGGGCCATGCTGGCCGAGCGGGAACTGGGAACGCCTCTGGGCTGGGAATGGAAAGAAGGCAACATGGTGATTGCCGGCCAGAACATGGGGGCCAACGGAAAGAAGGCCATTCAGCTGGCCGAGGAAGCTAAGAAAAAGCGGGAGATGCGGCGGAAGCTGCAGGCGAAGGAACGCCCGAAACTGTAATCGGAATCGGTTGGAAAACTGTCGAGCCCGGCTTGTCCGCGGGTTGGCGGTTTTCTCCGCAGGGAGACCGGATCGCAGAATTCCGGCTCCTGTTGAAGAATCTCGGGCCGTGTCAGGCCGGTACAATGTTCTGTGACCGGTCGGACTGTCAGTGCGGCTGTACGAAGTCGAGACCGCTGGCACAGTCGGCACACAGGCCCGGCTGAGTGGCTCACCGCCCGGAATGACCCAGTTTTCGTGGAATCAGCGCGATGCAATTTCAGGCCAACACCAGAAACTTTTCCGCCTTCGGCGTCTCGCTCGGCGTGCATGCGGTCATTCTGGTTGCGATGGGGATGATCCACTACAACCTGACGGAGGAGCAGCCGGATATCGCCGTCGATACCGTGTTCTCCGAAGAGCGGGTGCAGCAGGAGTTCTCCCAGGAACTGGAAGTCTCGGAAGAGATTTCCGAGACCACCAACATGATGGCCGGAGCGACGACTGTCAGCAGTTCGGTTTCCGGTGCGGTGGCCTCCGCGAACCAGGTGAAGATCGAGCAGTCGGAATCGCTGAAAGATCCCGAACTGCAGCTGAACATCGGCGCGGTGACCCTGCCGGGCGATTCGATGATTGGCGAGGACCTGGGTGATGGTGAAATTGCCGGAGAAACTTCGGCCTTTGTGGAAGGCTACGGCGCTGCCCTCAGCCGGATGTCGGCCGAACTGCTGCGGCTGATGCGGGAACAGAAGGTGCTGGTGGTCTGGCTGTTCGACCAGTCGGACAGCATGAAGGACGACCAGAAGGAAATCGCCCAGAAGTTCCACAAGATTTACGAAGAACTGGGTATCCAGTCGAAGAAGGACGCCGCCCTCGGGAACCGGGGCGAAGTGCTGCTGACTTCCATTGCCGCTTACGGCAAAGGTGTGACAGAACTCACGCCCAAGCCCACGGCCAAAATCGATGAAATCCGGGCTGCCATCGACAAGATTGAAATCGATGAAAGCGGCCAGGAAAACATGTGTGCCGCCATCTCGCAGGCCATTACGGCCTACGGCAAGATGGCCTCCCGCGACAAGCGAAAGCTGGTCGTGGTCGTCGTGACGGATGAATCGGGTGGCGACGGGGCCCGGGTGGAAGAAACACTCGACCAGGCCAAACGGGCCAGTGCCCCGATTTACGTTCTCGGTCGCGAGGCGGTCTTCGGTTATCCCTATGCCCGCATTCGCTGGGTCGACCCGGTTTACAATCTGTCGCACTGGTTGACCATCGACCGGGGTCCGGAAACGGCCTTCCCCGAATGTCTGCAGTGGGATGGCCTGCATGCCCGGCACGACGCCTTCACCAGTGGTTTCGGTCCTTACGAGCAGGTGCGTCTGGCCCGCGAAACCGGTGGTATCTTCTTTGTGCTGCCGGGTGAGGAAGAGAACCTTACCGGTGCGGGAGCCAAGGAGAAGCGGAAGTTCGCCGCCCTGGAGCGGAAGGAATACCAGCCGCTGCTGCTTTCCCGCCGGGAATACGCGGCCGCCCGCGATCGGAGTGAGTTCCGCAAGACCCTGTGGAATGTCATCCTGCGGCTGAATCCCCACCTCGACAAACAGCTGAACATGCGGCACTGGCACTTCCCGGCCGAGCATCCGGAGTTTGTCAAAATCGGCAAGCCCGAGTTCGGCAAAGCGGTCAACGCCATGGCTCTGTGCAGCCAGGCCCTGGAAATGATGGACAAGATTAAACCGCTGCGGGATCAGGAAAAGTCCACCCGCTGGCGGGCGCACTACGATCTGATCTACGCTCAGATTCTGGCCTACCGGGTGCGGCTGTTCCAGTATGTGCTGGCCCTCGATCAGCATGTGAAGACCAACCCCATGCCCAAAGACCCCAAGCACAACGAGTGGGGCATTTATCACGTCAAGAAGATGCTGCCGCCCGATCCCGAGCAGGTCAAGCAGACCAAGATCGATCTGGAGAAGCTGAAAGCTCAGGAAAACCTCGCCGTGGAACTGTTCGCCGGGGTGATTAAAGATCATGCGGAAACGCCGTGGTCCCGCCGGGCGGAGCACGAACTGGCGCTGGGCTTTGGTCTGGAACTGAGAAGCTACTTCCACGATCCCCGCTATCGCGATCTGGGAACCAAGATCAAGCTGCCGAAGCCGTAGTCTGCTGGTTCCGCCCCCTTGCCGGGCGGAAACATACCGGCTGTTGTGACAGACTGTGATTCTGCCCGGACCCGTTGGTCCGGGCAGTTTCGTTTCCCGGCGTGTGCTTTCTCTCCGGGCAATCCTCTCCAGACAAAGCCCCAACGGGGCAAGGGTGTGTGCGTGGATCTGCATCAGAAGTTCGGGTTGCGGCGGGTGATCAATGCCTGCGGGAAGATGACTCACCTGAGCAGTGCGATCGTGCTGCCCGAGATCGTGGAAGCTGCTGCCGAGTCGATGCGGCACTTCTTTCTGGCCGATGAACTGCAGGCGGCTGCTGCCCGGGTGATTGGTGAAGCCACCGGTGCGGAATCGGGCTGCATCACGGCCTGCACCTCAGCGGGAATTACCCTGGGTGTGGCCGCTGCCATGACGGGCAGCAGTCTGGCTCGCGTTCTGCAGCTGCCCGATTCCACGGGCATGAAGTCCCGCGTGCTGATTCAGAAAGGGCACTGCGTGAACTACGGTGCCCCGGTGACGCAGGCCATTCGCCTGGCCGGCGCGCAGCCGGTGGAAGTCGGAGCGGTTAACCGCTGCCGTCGGGAGGAACTGGAATACGAACTCCAGCAGGGAGGCGTGGCGGCCGTGGTGGCGGTGGAGTCCCATCACACGGTGCGTTATGGGTGGCTGCCGCTGACGGAGCTGGTGCCCCTGGCCCATCAGTACGAGGTTCCCGTGATTGTGGACGGGGCCGCCCAGGACCAGCGGCTGCGGGAGCTGATTGACCTCGGCTGCGACCTGGTCCTGACCAGTGCCCACAAGTATCTGTGTTCGACCACCGGCGGAATTGTGGCTGGCCGGCGGGAACTGGTGGAGGCCGTGCTGCTGCAGAACCGGGGCATTGGCCGGGGCATGAAGGCCGGCAAGGAAGCCATCGTCGGGGCGATGGCCGCGCTGGAATACCGGATGCAGCAGGATGTGCCCGCCTGGACAGCGGAGCAGGATCGCCGGGTGCAGCTGGTTCTCAGTCTGCTGGAGGGAATTCCCGGTCTGACCCTGAGCATCGATCCGGATCCCAACGGGTGCCCGTTTTCGCGGGCCCGGTTGACGGTCGATCCTGCGGTGACGGGCCTGTCGGCGGTTGAGCTGGACCAGCGGCTGCAGGAGGGCGACCCCGTGGTGGTGCCACGAGCCCACCACGCCGAGGAAGGCTGGCTGAACCTTGATGCCATCGAACTGACCGACAGCGAGATTCACACCGCCTGCGAACGGGTCCGGCGGATCCTGACCGAGGTTCCGCGTTCCTGAGGAAGTGCCCGTGTTGAAGCAGGACCAGCAGGCGGAAGCCGGGCGTTTCAGTCCTCGTTGCCCACATCGAGCACCGACAGAAACGCCTTCTGCGGAATCTCGACCTGGCCGAACTGCTTCATCCGCTTCTTGCCTTCCTTCTGCTTGGCCCACAGCTTGCGCTTCCGGGTAATGTCGCCGCCATAGCATTTGGCAGTCACATTTTTCCGCATGGCGGAGATGGTTTCGCGGGCAATCACCCGGGAACCAATGGCGGCCTGCAGCGGAATCTCAAACATGTGCTTTGAGATTTCATTCTTCAGCCGTTTGACCAGCGCCCGGCCCCGTTTTTCCGCCATGCTGCGATGCACAATGGTGGAAAGTGCATCGACCCGCACCTGCTTGACGAGAATGTCCAGCTTGACCAGGTCGGACGGGCGGAAGCCGATGATTTCGTAATCCATGGTCCCGTA
>JAGQPV010000197.1 GCA_020426545.1 Planctomycetaceae bacterium | reverse complement strand
CGCCGTGCGGGAGGGCGCCAGCGATATTCACGTGGAACCCACCGACCGCCAGCTGCGGGTGAGATACCGGGTCGATGGTTCGCTGTACAAAGCGCTCGAACCCCCCGTGCATCTGGCACCGGCGGTGGCTTCCCGCATCAAGATTATGGCCAGCCTCGATATCAGCGAGCGCCGGCTGCCGCAGGACGGGCGAATTCACGTACTGATGGAGGGCCGGCCGGTCGACCTGCGTGTCAGCACCTTGCCGATGACGCACGGTGAAAAGGTCGTCATCCGAATTCTCGACAACCAGAACATCAACATCTCGCTGGAGGAACTCGGTTTCAGCAGCGAAATTCTGGAACCCTTCGCCCGGCAGATTCAGCAGCCCAACGGCATCGTGCTGGTCACCGGCCCCACGGGCAGCGGCAAAAGCACCACCCTGTATGCCGCGCTGAACTCCGTCAGCACGATGGAATGCAACGTCTGCACGGTGGAAGACCCCGTCGAATTTCAGCTGGGACTGGTCAATCAGTTTCAGGTCAACGAGCGAATCGGCCTGACATTCGCCGCCATTCTCCGCTCGCTGCTGCGGCAGGATCCCGATGTGGTGATGGTGGGCGAAATGCGCGATTCGGAAACCGCGCGAATCGGCATTCAGGCAGCCCTCACCGGGCACCTCGTGTTCAGCACGCTGCACACCAACGATGCCTGTTCGGCGGTCACACGACTGATCGACATGGGCATCGAAAGTTATCTCATCGGAGCGGCCCTTAACATGGTGCTCGCGCAGCGACTGTGCCGCCGGATCTGTTCCCGCTGCCGCACGCCGATCGAGCCCTCCCGGGCCATTCAGCTAGAAGTCGAGCGGATGGGCATCGACATCGGCGAGTACTCCCGCGGAGCCGGCTGCCGCCGCTGCCGCAACACGGGGTTCTCCGGTCGTATCGCCATCCACGAACTGCTGGAAGTGGATGACCGGCTGCGGGAAATCATCACCACCAGCCCGACATTGAAATCCATTCGCGACCACGCCCAGCAGCAGGGCATGGCCCCGCTGCGGTTCGACGGGCTCCGCAAGGTGCGGGAAGGGATCACCACAGTGGAAGAAGTGTTCCGCGTCAGCACTGAAGGCTGGGCTCCGTCAGCTGTCACCCGGGAAAGCGCAGCGCCCGCAACCACAACGGTAGAGGAAGGAACCAGCCATGCAGATCAATGACCTGCTGCACGCCACCATCGACAGCGGCGCTTCCGACCTGCTGCTGGCTGCCGGTGCGCCCCCCATGTACCGCATCGATGGCGAGCTGCGCCGTGCTCCGCTCGAATCACTCAGCCCCCGCGCGCTCGAGGAACTGTTCACCCGGCTGATGTCTCCCGAACAGGCCCGGCAGCTGGAAGCGACTCACGATGTGGATTTTGCCCACGCCGTGCCGCAGCTGGGACGATTTCGTTTCAACATCCATCGCCAGCGGGGAACCCTGGCAGCCGCCATTCGCTACATTGCCTGTGAAGTCCCCCGCCTGGCGGACCTGCATCTGCCGCCAGTCGTCGATCAGCTGACCCGCCGGCATGACGGGCTGGTCCTGGTGACCGGGCAGACAGGCAGCGGCAAAACAACGACCCTGGCCGCCATGATCGACGAGATCAGCAAACGGGATGCGCGGCACATCATCACGCTGGAAGATCCGATTGAATTCCAGTTCTCGCATGGTCGCTCGCTGGTGGAGCAGCGGGAAATCGGCAGCGACTGTCCCGACTTTGCCTCCGGTCTGAAGCATGTGCTTCGCCAGGATCCCGATGTGATTCTGGTGGGAGAAATGCGGGATCTGGAAACCATCCGTACGGCAATGCAGGCTGCGGAGACCGGGCATCTGGTGCTGGCCACGCTGCATTCCACCACAGCGGCCGGAGCCGTGGACCGCATTATCGAAGTGTTCCCCCCGGCTGAACAGTCGCAGATTCGTTCGCACCTGGCTGAATGCCTCTGTGCGGTCCTGACGCAGCGACTGCTGGTCGGCAGTGGGGGAGGACGGGCCGCGGCAGTCGAAGTGCTGATTGCCACCCGCGCCATCCGCACCAGTATCCGCGAGGGAACTTCCCACCTGATTCCGGGCATCATCTCCACCGGGCGGCGGGCCGGCATGCAGACCATGGCCCAGGCCCTGGAGGAACTTGTCCTCAATGGCCGCATCCTGCCGGAAACATCGGGAGAACAGTCCACGCATCTGCTGGAGGAAGTCGGCAGTTTCTGACGTGGCTCAGGAAATCCAGAACAGGAACCAGTGACTCCACCGAATTGAAATTCAGCCTGCGGCCGTCCGATGACCAGCCGCTGAACCAGCCCTGAAGCGAACACTGCAATGTATTTCACCTACCAGGCCCGCGACGTTGCCGGAGAGATACGGGATGGACAGATCGCCGCCGATAATGCCGAAGACGCTGGCCGCCAGCTGCGGCAGGAGGGGATGTACCTGCTCTCCCTGCGGGAAGGGGAAACCGCGGGCGGCAGCGGCGAGGGAATCGCGCTGTTCCGGCGAAGGGTGAAACGGAACGAGCTGATTTACCTCTACGGCCAGCTGGCCGTGATGATCGATGCGGGCGTGCCGCTCGCTTCGGCTCTGGAAGGCATGGCCCGTCAGACCGAGAACCCCACCCTGGCTTCCGCCCTGGGAGAGATTCACCAGAAGGTCGAATCCGGCGACGACCTGTCCGCAGCAGTCGCAGCCTTTCCGAAGATGTTCGACCGCACGGCCGTCAATCTGATTCGGGCCAGCGAAGCCAGCGGTACCCTGGGCATGATGCTTGAACGGATCGCCACCCAGGCCCGGGCCGAACTGGAGATCCGGCAGAAGGTCACCGGGGCCATGATGTACCCGGGCGCCATGATGCTGATGTGTATCAGCATCAGCATCTTCCTGCTGGCGTGGGTCTTTCCCAAGCTGACCCCCATGTTCGCCACCCGCAGCATGTCGCTGCCGGGGCCCACCCAGCTGATGATGTCGCTGTCCGAAAGTCTGCGGCACGGCTGGTACTGGTGGATTCTGGGAACCGCGGTGCTGGTGGGCCTGCTGATCTACGGCCGCCGCCAGCAGTGGGGCCGTGTGGCACTGGACTGGATGTGGCTGAACCTGCCCATCCTCGGACCGATGCTGCAGAAGGTGGCTCTCAGCCGCAGTCTGCGCACACTGGCCACCACCATTTCCGCGGGCGTGCCCGTGCTGGAAGCGCTTGAACTGTCGGGAGGAGTTTCCGGCAACATCTTCTTCGAACGGGCCTGGCAGATGGTTGCCGGCCGCGTGACCGCCGGCCGACCGATCAACGATGCCCTGCTGGGAAATCCGCTGTTCCCCGCACCGCTGGTGCAGATGATTGCCGCTGGTGAAGCCACCGGCAAACTCGGGCAGGTGCTGGGTAAAGTCAGTGATTACTTCGACGGCGAAGTCGCCAACGCCATCAAAGCCGCCACCAGCCTGATTGAACCCATCATGGTGTTCGCCATGGGGGGCGTCATCGGCACGATTGCCCTGGCCATGCTGCTGCCCATCTTCCAGCTGAGCAGCCACACCGGCTGAACCGCCTGGCGGTTTCTGCATTCACATCGGGTGAGCATGCATGCCGGGCGCATGTGCGTCCCGCCGGGATCCCCCCCCGCTGCATCACCGCGTGAAGTCGACCAGGAATCCCCGCAGCTGCAGCCCCTGCAGAAACTGCGGCGGAGTGGCCGGCCGCACATTCAGCCCGGCAACGCGGGCTGTCGTCAGCCGGGAATCGCGTTCACTCCAGATGATCAGCACGATCAGATGATGCCCGTCGGTCCCGGGTGTGGTCGACAGCACATCGGACACAGCAGCGGTCCAGGACGTCTCAATATCGGAGTCGGTATCGGGAAAGACCGAACGCACGATGTACTTCAGCCGGGGCGGGGGAGTCCGATCGGCGACGAACCGGCAGGCCGAGTCCGCCGGCAGATGCTGCAGGGCATCGTGAAACCGCACAAGGTCCCGGCCTTCCACATCGGAGGACTGCACCATCCGGTTGCCCGCCAGCGTATTGAGCAGCAGGTGCATTCCCAGTACGCACAGCAGCACCCGCCGCGCCCGCCGCTCCCGGCCGGCAGGCTGCAGCTTCCACCACCAGGTGCCGGCCAGAATCACGGCCATCAGCACGGCCGCCACCAGCGCCTGCTCGGCTTCGGGAACCGGCAGCTGGACCGGGCCGGAAGGTATGACCCACGGAATGGTGGCCAGAGTCAGCACCGACCAGAACAGAGCCTCCCGGACACCGGTCGCCCGGGAAACAATCCCTTCCGCCCCGAATGCCGCAGTCACCACACAGGCCAGCATCCAGAAAGCCGACCACATGCCGGCCCCTTCGCGGCCGCTCAGTTCCGTGGCATCGAGCAGCAGCACTGCGGCACCGGAGACCAGCAGCCAGCTGAGCAGCAGCCGGGTTCGCGGGGCCAGCTGTCCGTCTTCCAGCGTGTCGCGGGAATCAGAAATCTGCACCGAAATACACCGCCGCACGCCACAGCACACCAGCCCGCTGAGCAGCCCCGCCGGAATCAGCAGCCGCTCCAGCAGATGCCGCGTCCACGTCACCCCGTCGCCGGCTGGCAGGCTCGCCCGCGTGCCGATCCACGCTTCGAGGAATTCCGTCGGACGTTCCGACACGACAATCAGCGGCCACCAGCCTCCCACGGCAAACGCCGTCAGGCACAAGACGCCCAGCGACCGCAGCCGACGAAATCCCCGTCGTCGTTTCTTCGGGGTGACTTTTCCACGGGCCGCCGAAGGCGGTCGCCGGTCACCGGGAACGGCCGGCAGCAGCAGCACCACAGCCAGCACAACTGCCAGCGGACCACCAGCCAGCAGACACAGTCCCAGCGCCGTCCCGCCGGTCAGCAGCCGCAGGGAAACAGCCCCCTCGGCATCCTGCATATGGCTCACGTACGCCCACACCGACAGCACGGCCAGCAGCATCGACAGCGCCACCGGAGACGGCATCTGCACCAGCTTCAGGTGCACGCCATGCAGAGCCAGCATCAGAACGGCAAACACGGCTGTCCTCGGCCCGGCGATTCTCGAACTCAGCATGCCGAACAGCACCAGCAGCCCGCTGGCCGCCAGATAGGACGGCAGAACCAGGCTGATCGGGTTGGCCGCCCCCAGGGCCGACATCGAAACCGCTGTCAGCCAGGTTCCCAGCGGCGGCTGATCCACCAGCGGCACCTGCTGCAGGTACACTCCGGGCAAAACTCGGTCGACCCAGCTGTGAGCCTGCAGAACCTCCAGAGCCCGCAGCCCCCAGGCGGCGTCGGCGTTGGTCAGTTCGCGATGATTCAGCGAATGCAGACCGGGAACCAGAGCCAGGACGGCCAGCAGCGGATAAAACGCGCGGGGCTGCTTCAGCGACGGCAGCAGATCCTCCGCCAGCGGAGTGGCCAGCCGCTGCAGCATGCTGTCTTCGACTGCTTCCGGAATCTCTGCCGGCTGCTCAGCCGTCTGCGGCGGCATCTTGCGTCCTTTCCTTCCACACACGGGCGGGGGCCGCTTCACGGGCCAGAACCGACAACAGGCCAGAACGGAACAGCTTCACCTGCCTTCAGCTCTGCTGCTGCCGTTTCCACGCGACGATATCTTCCAGGATCTCCCGCAGAGTCATCGAAGGCGTGGAGCCCAGAGTCTCCAGCAGGCGGGTGACATCGGGAACCCGGCGGCGGACGTCTTCAAAGCTCTGGCCGTAAGCCTGTTCATAGGCGAGGTGTTCAATCTTCACCGACGGATCCACCAGAGAAATCACCTCTTCCGCCAGCTGACGAATCGTCACCGGCTCATCGCTGCCAATGTTGAACACCCGGCCCGCGGCGGCCGGAGTCTGCACCAGCCGAATGATGGAATCAACGACTTCCCGAACATGCGCGAAGCACCGCACCTGCTGGCCGTCGTCGTACACCACCACCGGACCACCGGCCAGGGCCTGGTCGACAAACCGGGGAATCACCATGCCGTAGTGCCCCACCTGCCGCGGGCCCACCACATTGAAGAACCGCCCCACCACCACGGGCAGACCTTCCGTCTTGTGCCAGGCCAGTGCCAGGAATTCGTCGATGGCTTTTGAGCAGCCATACGCCCAGCGCGGTCGTGAGGTCGAACCCAGATGCAGGTCGTCCTCTTCGGTCCAGCGTTCCTTCGGGTTCTTGCCGTACACCTCGCTGGTGGAGGCCAGAAACACCTTCGGCTTCGTCTGTGCGGCCAGCCGCAGCAGCACCTCCGTCGGGTAGATGTTCGTTTCAATCGTCCGCACGGGGTTGTCGGCCACCAGCTTCACACCCACGGCCGCCGCCAGGTGGTAAATCACATCCACATTGCGGGCCACTTCCGAAAGCAGCACGGGATCGGTGATCGAGCCGGAACGGATTGTCAGCCGGGGGTGCCCTTCCACATCAGCGAGATTGTTCCGCTGGCCGGTCGAAAAATCGTCCAGCACCGTCACCGTCTCGCCCTGTTCGAGCAGCCGTTCCGTGAGATGGCTTCCGATAAAGCCAGCTCCCCCCGTCACCAGACAGTTCGCCATCAGCAACGCACCTTTACGCACCTTCAGTTCCAGAACAGGCAGGAAGTCTGCCCCCGGCTCAGCCGCTTTTCCAGCTGCTGACGATACTCGAATCGCTGATGGCGCAACAGCCACGCGGCCCAATCGGCCTCCACCCGGCAACCGCCCCCAGGCCCGGCAACCCGGTGAACGCAGGCTTCCCGCCAGATTTTCTCTTTCTCTGCAGCCGCGCCTCCCCCTCAGCAGCCAGCCCCACGCGGTGCCGGGAAAACGCCCGCCCTGGCCTCCCCTTCAGGTTCCCGGCTGAACCGGCCTGCGACGTGAATTTTATCCGCCCCTCCCCCGCACGTCACAGAGATCCGCTCGCACCACCGGCCCGCCAGCCAGCCGCACGCGAGTCGCTCACATGCGAAAGAGCAGGAGGCTCGGTGCTACAGGCCATACGTTCCCTGCAATCGATAGTACCCCGGCAACCGGCACCACTCGGCCAGCCGGCATGTTCGCTTCAATTGTCAGAATGTGCATAACCGCGCTAACCCTCCTGAACAGTACAGGCCCTGCAACCCCACCCCCACGGGAGCGCGCACGCAGATTCCCGGTGAATTGCATAGCGGTAACCCCTGACAGATCAATCCGTTGCGCGGCATGGTCCGGTTGGGACGATTATGCGGCCTGTGCCGATGGCACGAGTTGTGCGTTCTCCAGGGATTATCTGAGACATGCCGGCTGAACTGGTTGTTCCGGTTCTTTCGCTTCTGCTGTGACCCGCAATGAGTTCCTGCGGGAAGACAGCCAGGCGATTTCAACGCTGCCCGAGGGCGGCCGCGGGCTGGTGACCGTTTCGCAGCGCAACGCACTGGGAGACGGCACTCGGAGACACAGCTGAGATCGACGCAGCCCCCCGGTGACCTGAGAGACCGCCGGGGGACGGCCACCGGAAGGCGGTGTTCCGGCGAGCAGACTGACCACAGACGTGAGACACCTGTGGAACCGCGGGCCTTGAGTTCCGCCCGTTCAGTCCCTCGCCCGCGACAGCTGAGAGCTGTCGGCACCACCTTCCGGTGCGCCGGAACTGCGGCGAATTCAGAATCCGCAGTCAGCCTCTGGCGGACGGAACAGTCCCCTGGAGAACCCATACACCTGCCGCACACCCTGCAGCCTGGCTGCCCCGGCGTGTGGCAACCCGCCGGAAGACTCCGGCAGAGAGTGTCCCGCATTCCGCCGGGACCAGTGCCACAACGGCATCAGACTCCGCCCGCACCGCCTCTCCGCAGGCCGCCCGGCGGACAGACCAACCAGCTTGTTTTCAGCAGTACTTCAGAATCAGCACATTTCAGAAAACCAGATAGAGGAGCAGCAAGATGAACAGCCAGTGGAAACTTCTGTGGCAGGATGAGCGTGGTTTCATCCTCACCGCCGAACTCGTTCTGATCCTGACAATCGGCGTTCTGGCCATGATTGTCGGCCTGAATGGCGTGGCGAAATCGGTCACCCAGGAACTGAACGATGTCTCCGGCGCAATTGGTGCCCTCGATCAGTCCTACGCCTATCGCGGCATGAACAAGTCCTGGCACGCCGGGGTGGTGGGCAGTGCCTATGCCGACCGTGGCGACGCCTGTGACTGCAGTTCAATCACCTCGACCGCCGCGGGCATGAAAATCGACAATGGCTATCAGCCGGAATGTGCTTCTTCCGGAGCCATCCCGCAGGCTGTTCCGCATTCGGTGCCACAGGCGGTGCCGCACGCCGTGCCCCACGGCCCAGCTCTTCCGGCACCTCAGGCGGCTCCGTGCAATGGCTGCGAGCCGGTTCCCGCTCCCTGCACCGACTGCCATGAATCGACCACCCCCCTGGACCCGACTCCCGACAGTGTCCCGATGAACGAAACCCCGAAGAAGGCCCAGCCGAAGAAGCGGGATTCGGAGCACAAGTCCGAAAAGAAGCCGAACCTCGCTCCCGCAGCCAGTGCTGTCGACGTACTGCCCGCCGGTCCGCGGCTGACCTCCGGCCACAGCGTCTGATCGACACGTTCCTGCCCACCGCAGGCAGGAAGCCATCCAGTCACAGCAACGGGCTTTTTTGCCTCCGGGCGGGAAAGCCCGTTCTCAGTGCGCGCATGGTCTCCGCACGGGTGACCGCAACAGCCGGCAGCACGACGAGCAATCACCAGCAGCCGGTTCTCAGCTCCGGCCTAGTTCCTGCGAACGCAATGTGGCTGCCTGCACGGCATTCATCACTGTGGCCCGCAGTCCGCCCTGTTCCAGAGCGTGCAGCCCGGCAATGGTGGTACCGCCCGGGCTGGTCACGGCGTCCTTCAGCTGACCCGGGTGCTGGCCGGTTTCCAGCACCATCTTCGCCGCCCCCAGCACGGTCTGTGCTGCCAGGCGGGTCGCCGCCTCGCGGGGCAGGCCCATCCGCACGCCTCCATCGCTCAGGGCTTCAATGAACTGGTACACATAAGCCGGCCCGCTGCCGGACAGACCGGTCACCGCATCCAGCAGTGCCTCCGGCACTTCGGTCGCCAGCCCGACGGATTCCAGCATCTCCCGCACCAGCGAGAGATCTTCCTTCGTGGCGGATCCACCGGCGGAACAGGCGGACGCTCCACAAC
>JAGQPV010000196.1 GCA_020426545.1 Planctomycetaceae bacterium | reverse complement strand
TCCCGGCGGAGAACCGGTGGCGCAGGTGCTGGGCGATACGACGGGCGGCCCGCTGCATGTGCTGGTTGGTCCGGAGGGCGGCTTCACCGAAGAGGAAGTCAGCCTGGCCAGAGAGCACGGCGCCGTACTCGTCGGTCTGGGTTCCAGCATTTTACGGATTGAGACGGCTGCAATGGCTCTGGCGGCAACCTGCCAGCTGCTGCGGAACGGGTAACAGCCGAACTGGCCGGAACAGCCGGTGGTCAGTATCAGTCAGTATTCCGGCAGCCACTCAGTCGGCCGAAGATGACTCGCTGGCCTGGTTGCCAGTTGCCGCGGGTTGTGCCTGGTGCAGCTCGGTACCGGGGTGGAAGGCGTACCACGCAAACCAGAAGGAATACACCCAGCGAACCCCTTCCTCAGCTTCCACAACCCGCAGGGAATGGGATGCCGGCTGATACAGCAGCCGGGCCGTCGCCTTGCCCAGCTGCACGGAAATTTCCCGCGGCTCTTTCGTCTGTGCGAACTGACTCAGCGGGACGGCCAGGGCTGTGGAATCCGTCCACAGTCCGAGGACAGGTGACTTGGCCGGCAGCCGCCTGTCTTCCGGCTGAGCCGGGAACATCAGCCGGGGTGACGCGAAGTATTGCTCGTACGGCGAGCGGGAATAGTCCCTCGGGAATCCTGTCTCAGTCGAGAGAACTTCAGTGTCCGGGTGGCGGGCCTGCCAGTCGGCCCAGGTCGTCAGCTCCAGTGGCAGGTTCCGCAGCGGCTGCTGCTTTTCTTTTCCGGTGACTCCGGTGGACATCATCTGCGACCACAGGCTGTCGGTCTCCCGGTCGTACATCAGCACGTTGCTGTTATACAGCAGTCCGGAAACACCAAACTCCCGGCTGCCGGCAGCCGTTCCGCGGTCGAACACGGCCGCCGAATCGCACAGCGGGCAGTAGGTGACGGCAATTGCTTTCTCGCCGAGCTGATCATTGACGATTTCGTGGAAGTTCAGGATTCGCAGCGGGTAGGCCCGGAAACTGCCATCCACCTCCACACCAATTACCCGGTCTGATGGCTGCAGGAAACCGGCCTGCTCCGCTGCCAGGAACTGTGGGCGCGTAATGGCCGGAATGCCGTCCTTCGGCACACCGCCGCTGCGGATTTCTTCCTGCGGAACCAGCGAGCCTTCCAGTTCGAACGCAATCACGCTGGCCATCTGATGGCCCATGCGGGAACCGGTGTGAGCGCCGGTTATCTCCTTCCAGTTCCAGGCGAACAGGCCCCCTGCCACCAGCAGCAGCAGGACGGCAATCAGCGAGAGCTTTTTCTGTTTCTTCGCGGAGGACAGGGACCAGAACGCGGCTGGTGCGGATTGAGGTGAAGCGACGGCAGCGGGGTCAGCCGGAGAAGAAGGGGCCATGGAGGGATCCTCGGCGAAATTTTTCACGGGCCCGGTTGCGAATGCAACGTGGAACGAACGGGCTCCTGGAGATGGCTCCATCTTCACAGATTTCGCGGCTGGTTCTGTATGTCGTGGCACATTTCTGGAGGGAAAAGACAACAATCCGGCTGTCTGTGGAGGGGAGTCAGATTGTTCTCCGCCGGGGGCTGACTGCGGGAATCCCGTTCACTCTGGAGCACAGCCGGCCGCTGCGCTACAATTCTCCTGCCGGCGGAATGCCGGGTTTGTGACCAGGGCCGTGGACCTGAATCCGCGGTGGACCGTGGAATGACCGCTGTTCCGATTGTGTGAGAACGTGCATGCCGCTTTATGAGTATCGCTGTGACGACTGTGCCGCGGAATTCGAAACGCTGGTTCGCAGTGGCGAGCAGGTAACGTGCGAGAAATGTGGCTCTCACCATCTGGAGAAGCTGCTGAGTGCGGCTGCCGGTCGTGTCAGTGCGGGGGCCTCGCTGCCGATTCGATCCGCCTGCCCTCCGTCTGATGCTCCGCCGTGCAGCCCGGGATGCTGCCGCCTGCCGTAGTGTTCCTGCCGGGCTGCCCCTTGAGCCTGGCGGCAGAAGGATCAGCAGCTCGGAATGACTCTGCCGGTTGAATGTCAGGATGAGCGTATGACCACGGGCCAGCAGCCAGTTCAGGTGACACCGGTTGAGGCCAGCCTTCGCGGCGAAGTCCTGCTGCTGATGTATCCGGAGCTGACTCCGGCTGCGGCAGCGCGTCAGGTGACGGAAATGCTGGAGGCGGATGCCGCCGGTCTGCTTTCTCTGGAGGGGCTGTGTGAAGCCCGCTGCGGCGACCAGAGGACCGGCTGTGTGCTGACGGTGGGCCAGCCGGATGGAACGCTGTTTCTGTGGCCGCCGGCTGTTGACGCGGCTGTGCTGGCCTCCAGCCCGCAGCTGGCGGAACTCACGGCCGACGAACTGCTGCGGGCCGTGCAGCACCAGCTGAACGGTTCCGATTCGCTGCATGCCCAGTGTCTGCTCGACCCGCAGGACCAGACCACGGCGGAGCGGTTTCGGCGGAATGGACTGGAGTATCTGGCCGAGCTGATTTTCATGCAGGCTGATCCTGCTCAGGTGGAGGGAACTCCGCCGGCTGAGCAGGAGGGGATTCGGCTGCTCTCACTGGCCGACTGCCAGGACGAGTCACGCTTCGCTTCGGTGATCGAGCGGACGTGGACGAACACCCTGGACTGCCCGGGATTCAACATCGCCCGGACCGGCACGCAGGCCCTGGCCAGTCACCGGTTGAGCGGGCAGTTTGATCCCGCGAACTGGTTCCTGCTGGAAGACGAAGGGGGCGACGCGGGCCTGGTGCTTCTGGGGGATCATCCCGACCTGAACTCGATGGAGCTGGTGTACCTGGGAGTGGTGCCCGAAGCACGGGGCCGTGGCTGGGGAGAGCTGCTGTCCAGACAGGCACTGATCACCGCGGCAGCAGCCGACCGTGCAGCGGTGTTTCTGGCAGTAGATTCCACAAATCATTATGCAATAGGCATATACGACGAATGCGGATTTCTGCCGACGGTGCGACGGCAGGCCTGGCAGCTTCCGAAACGCGGCTGACGGGCGACTTCATCCACATGCCATGCACAACGGCGATTTGCGAATTTATTCGGCTCTCCTCAGGGAAACTCAACGCGGCCCGCAGAATCTCCCGGCATTTGAAGCGTGGCCGAAACCGGCCCCTCTGAAAATGAATTTTCCGTTTGACTCCCTGCGCCGTCCGGCTAGGATCGGCTCCACTGAGTAAACGATTGGGAGACAGGCCAGCTGCTGGTGCAACTGCTGCCGGCCGTCTCCAGTCGGTTCCTTCCCGACATCGTCTCGCCTCCTCTCCGACACATCTGCGTGACGTGGCAACGGAGTGCTTGCATTCTCCGGTGGTAACCGGTGCGCCCGGCGGTCTGCACTGACGCAGATTCCCAGATCCGGGCGGCCCAGGTGCCGCTGTGGCTGCTCAAGCGCCGTTCTGCCTGTACGCTTGAAATCCGCACCTGCGGAGCTCGGAGAAGGAGCGCGCTAACCGGGGGTCGCAAGATGCAGCCCGATACTGTTGCGACGCGGGAGTCGCTGGCAGCACCCAGTGAGGCATTCTGCCAACAGCTGGAAGAACAGACTGGGCAGAAAAATTTTCATCAATGGTTCCATGGAAAAACGAGTATTCAATGCCTGAATGATGAAGTGCGAATCGGAGTGGGCAGTCAGTTTCTGCTCAGCTGGATGCAGCGAAATTTTGGAGAAGCCGCCCGGGCCGCAGCAGTGGCTGTCTGTGGTCGTGCGGCAGCAGTGCGATTTGAACTGGATCCCGGGCTGGCACCACCAACTGAAGTGCAGCCCGCATCACCGGCCACTGCTCACAGCAGGCCGCCGGTTTCCGCTTCTCAGTTCGCCCCGGCTGGTCTCCAGAAACCGCAGGCCGTCGCATCCTTCACCGAACCAGCGGCCGGCAGCAGCAGCCTGCCCGCCACACTTTCCATTGGCGAACTGAACCGCGCCGCGCAGCCAGTCGCTTCGGCGAAGCCGGCTGCTTCAGCAAAGCCCGCCGAAAACTCGCCTCGCCCGCTGTCCGGTTCCACCCGGCCGGAGTCAGGACGGACTGCCGTCACACCCGTGAACGCCACCTACCGTGGCAACGGCGGGGGTTCCCACCGCGGAACGGCATCCCGTGGCCGGCGGTTCGCCGACCTGAGTGATTTCGTGGAAGGCGACGGAAACCGGCTGGCGCTGGCGGCTTCCCTGCAGGTGTCCGACAGTCCCGGCGAGCAGCACAGTCCGCTGTATCTGCATGGCGGCATTGGTGTGGGAAAATCGCACCTGCTCGAGGGGATTTACCGGAGGCTGAAGCGTCAGCATCCCAAACAGCAGATTCTGTTTCTGACCTCGGAGCAGTTCACCAATCAGTTTACGGAAGCCATGGGACGGCATGTGCTGCCGGCCCTCAGGCAGCGGTTCCGCACGGTCGATGTCCTGCTGATCGACGACATTGAGTTTTTCGGAGGGAAGCGGGTGGTGCAGGAGGAATTCCTGCACACCTTCAAGACCCTGGCCGCTCACGACCGGCAGCTGATTTTCACTGCCGATCGTCATCCCCGCCTGCTGGAAGGATTCAGCGAAGAGCTGGCTTCCCGGCTGGGGGCTGGTCTTGTCTGCCGGGTGGCTGCTCCGGAACTGGAAACCCGCCGGGAGATTCTGCGGAGAAAGTGCGAACAGATTCAGCTGCCAGTCGGCGAGGCGGTTCTCAACTGGATTGCCGGGCGGTTCGTTGGCAGTGTGCGGGAACTGGAAGGGGCGTTGAACTGCCTGGCGGCCTGGCACCGTATGACGGGCCGTCGCATTTCAGCGAACAGTGCCAGACGCATTCTGGCCGAGCTGGAACGGGATTGTGTTCGTGTTGTGCGGCTGGCTGAAATTGAAGCAACCGTCTGCGAGTTCTTCCGGCTGACGGGTGAGCAGTTGCGTTCGGATGGCCGGCAGCGGGCACTGACTCAGCCACGGATGATTGCCATGTACCTCGCCCGGAAGCACACGCAGGCAGCGTATGCGGAAATCGGCCGTCATTTTGGCGGCAGGAACCACGCCACGGTGATCTCGGCGGAAAAGAAAGTCCGGCAGCTGCACGATGCCGACGGGCCCGTGCAGGTGGGCGGAGACTGCTGGCCCGCGGCCGAAGTCATCTCACTGCTGGAACAGAAACTGAGAGCCTGCTGACGCCCGACGGCCCGGCTACCGAACGACGACAGCACCGCCGCTGAACCGTCGCCGCAGCACAGCGATTACGGAATCAGATCCTGCAGACCCGGGGAAGAGACTGCCGCTGGCGGTCTGCTTCCCCGGTTGCGTTCAGGGTATTCAGGAAAACAGCGGCCCGGGGGCAGCGGAAAGCGATGAACCGCGAACCTCAGTTCGCTGGTTTTCGTTCCGTCCTCAGGACGTCTGCGGAATTGACACACTGCCGAGACGGTTTAGAATTGACCGTTTTCCTGCGGTACAGGGTTCTGAGACTGTGGAAGATGCAATTCGCAAGGCCGGAGTGCTGACGGAAGCACTGGGCTGGATTCGCCGGTTTCGTGGCCGCTACGTGGTCATCAAACTGGGGGGCAGTGCGCTCGAAGAGACCGAGGCAGTGCGCGGTCTGCTGACGGACGTGCTGTTCATGGAAGCGGTCGGCATGCGGCCGATCCTGATCCATGGTGGCGGGAAGTCCATCAACCAGGCCATGAGTCAGGCCGGCATCGAGCCCCGGTGGGTGGCCGGACGTCGTTATACCGACGAGGCCACACTCAATATCGCGACCAGCACCCTGGCGGAAGAAATCTGCCCGGCGCTCGTGGAAGAGATTGCCCGGCAGGGCGGGCAGGCCCGGCCATTGCATTATGGTACGCAGAACTGCCTCATTGGCGAACGGCTGACACTGCCGGGCGAAGATGGCCAGCCGCTGGATCTGGGCCATGTGGGCCAGGTGGTTGAGGTGGATCACGAGCTGCTGAAATCGGTGTGCGATGCGGGGGAAATCCCCGTGCTGCCTTCCGTCGCGCTCGATCGCTCCGGCAACCGCCTGAACGTCAACGCCGACACCGCCGCCGCTGCGCTGGCCCGGCTGCTTCCGGCCCAGAAGCTGGTGTTTCTCAGCGATGTGCCCGGCATCTGTACGGATCGGCATGATCCCTCCACGCTGATTTCTCACCTCGAAGTGGCGCGCTGCCGCGAGTTGATCAGCACGGGAGTGATTGACTCGGGAATGGTGCCGAAGGTGGAAGCTGCCCTGGAAGCTCTGGCGGCCGGGGTACGAAAGGTGCATATTGTGGATGGACGGATGCCGCATTCCGTCCTGCTGGAAATCTACTCGGATCATGGTGTGGGCACGGAGATAGTCGGCAGTCAGCCAGCTGCTCCACCGGCCTGATATTTCCACGGACCGCAGGTTCCCGTTCCCGCCGGAGGGAAAATCGACTGAACCTGCCCGCGGCGGCATGCTCTGAACGGTGTACAGAGCGGACCATGCCTGGCGACAGAATCTATCGTTGAGCAGGCCGAGCCGGCATACTGGCAGAAAATTCACGTTCGAGAACCTTACTTTCACATCCTGCAGGACAATCAGTCCCACTGCAGCACTTGTCAGCTTCAAGACAGACCAGAAGGATGCCCGTCATGCAGGAACCGGCCACGTTTTCCAGCAGCCAGACGATCGAACTCTTCGACCGGTACGTGATTCCCAATTACACCCGCTACCCGATCTGCCTGGTACGGGGTGAGGGGAGCCATGTGTGGGATGCGGAGGGCAAACGCTACCTCGATCTGTTTCCCGGCTGGGGCTGTAACATTCTGGGTTACTGCCCTCCCCGCGTGGTGCAGGCGCTGCAGGAGCAGGTTTCGCGGCTGATTCACGTGCCCAACACGTGGTACACCGAGGCCCAGGGCCTGTTCGCCGAGAAACTGTGCACGCATGGTTTCGGCAAGGCCTTCTTCTGCAACAGTGGTGCGGAAGCCATTGAAGGGGCGATCAAGCTGGCCCGGCTGCACACGGCCGAGGGCCGCCACCGCATCATCACCTTTGAAAACGGTTTTCACGGGCGGACCTACGGTGCGCTGACTGCCACCGCACAGCCCAAATACCAGGAAGGCATCGGCCCGCTGATGGCCGGGTTCCGCTATGCCCCGCATGGCAACCTGGATGCCGTCCGCGAGCTGGTCGATCAGGAAACGGCCGCCATCATGGTGGAGCCTGTGCAGGGCGAAGGCGGCGTGAATCTCCCGCCGGAAGGATTCTTGGAAGGCCTGCGGGAAATTGCTGATGAAAACGGCTGCCTGCTGATCTTCGATGAAGTTCAGACGGGCATGGGCCGCCTGGGCACCTGGTTCGGTTACCAGAAGTGGGGCGTCCAGCCCGACATCATGACGCTGGCCAAGGGCGTGGCGGGTGGCGTGGCCTGTGGTGCCATTATTGCGACGGAAGAAGTCGCCCCCAGCCTGCGTCCCGGGATGCACGCCAGCACCTTCGGCGGCAACCCGATTGCCATGGCGGCGGGTGTGGCCACGGCGGAAACCATCGAACAGGAGGGTCTGCTGGAACATGTGACGGCCATGTCCGACCGCTACCGCGAGCACTTTACGGCACTGCAGGAAGAACTGCCGATCATCCGCGAAATCAGAATCTGCGGCATGATGATCGGCCTCGATCTGACCATTCCCTCCGGCCCGGCCGTCAAAAGGTGCATGGAGCAGGGCGTTCTGATTAACAGCACGCACGATACCGTGGTCCGGCTGCTGCCTGCTCTGAATATCACGGAAGAGCAGGTTGACCAGGGGGTGGAGGTGGTGACTTCCGTCCTGCGGGACATGGCCGAAGATCAGTAGACCGGCGGGTCGCAGCCCGTCACTGGCGGCGTTTCGAACACCAGCCGGAGCGGGGGAGTACGGGGCGGTTGCTGTTTCCCGGGGATTCGGCCCTCAGTCGGACAATCCGCGGGACTGGCTGCTGCCGGCGAAACGTCTGCCGGAAGGAACCGGAACCCGGGCGCCTTCCGCGATCCCTCTGCTGCGGCAGTCTGACTGCTTCCGCTGACTGATGAGCAGCCACCTGCAGGCGAATACAGCACGATCCCGCCGGGATGTGTACAACTTCACAACTCTGTTACCTGAAGATTGAGACCAGACGCAGCCTGAAACGGGAGCCAGTCGTTTCCGTTCCTGTCGCTGGCCTGTGCGGCGCAGTGGCCAATGCGTTCTGCGATCTGGATCGTGGGCGATCTGAGCACGATGAAACATCTGAAGACACTGTACGATCTGACGGACAGCGAGATCCAGGAACTGCTGGCGCTGAGTATCGAACTGAAGGGCGAAGTCCGACAGGGGCGGCGACCGCAGCTGTTTCACCAGCGGATGGTGACGCTGGTCTTTGAGAAACCTTCCCTGCGTACGCGGGTCAGCTTCGAGGCTGCCGCAGCGCAGCTGGGAGGCAGCTCCGTGTTCCTCAGCAGTGCCGATGCCGGCCTGAACGGGCGGGAGTCGCTGCAGGATGTGGCTCGGGTGCTCAGCAGCTATTCCGATGTGATCGTGCTGCGGACCTTCTCGCAGCAGCTGATCGAGGACTTCGCGGAGGCTTCGGCCTGCCCGGTGGTCAATGGTCTGTCCGATGAGCGGCATCCCTGCCAGTCTCTGTCGGACATCATGACGATTCGGGAGGCCCTGCCGGACAAGCCGGCCGCCCATGTGACCTACATTGGCGACGGGAATAATGTGGCCTGTTCCCTGGCGGTGCTGACCGCCCGGCTGGGCATGCCGCTGACGGTCTGCTCGCCGGTCGGCTATGAACTGCCTTCGGCCTTTGTGCAGGATCTGCAGACGCGGGTGCCGGGGGCCCGGCTGACCCAGACCAGCGACCCCCGCGAAGCGGTGAAGACGGCCGATGTGGTCTACACGGATGTGTGGGCCAGCATGGGGCAGGAACAGGAATCCAGTCAGCGGTCGGATATCTTCCGCCCGTATCAGGTCAATGCGGAACTGATGCGGCAGGCTCCGCAGGATTGCCGGTTCCTGCATTGCCTGCCGGCTCATCGCGGCGAGGAGGTCACGGAAGAAGTCGTCGAAGGTCCGATGAGCCTGGTCTTTGAGCAGGCAGCCAACCGGCTGCATGTGGCCCGTGGCCTGCTGGCCTGGCTGACCCGCCAGGCAGACTGAATTGACCTTTCGGCAGCAGCGGCAGGAAGAATCTTCG
>JAGQPV010000195.1 GCA_020426545.1 Planctomycetaceae bacterium | reverse complement strand
GGCCGCGTGCCGAGGAAGACGCCGGCCTGGTCGTCCCAGGTCATCCGCCGGCTGTCGGACTCTCCGGCCGCATCCTGCCAGTCCAGCCAGACTTCCTCCGGCCGGGCCTGGCCATTTCGCCGGAAGCGGGGTTCGGCCTGAATGCTCACACTGGAGCCACGGGCCACCACCGCTTCCTGCGGAGAGATTTCAAACCACAGATTGCCTGCCCGCTCCCGTGCTTCCCAGGGTGTCAGCCAGCGGGCCCACAGCAGCCCGTAACCCCCGGGAGACCACAGCACGGGCACCACCAGCAGCACGCACAACGTGGCCACCACCGTCCACAGCCGCAGTGCCCGCCGGGTGGAAACCGAGCCGGCGAAGTCGACTCCCGCTGCCTGGCGAATCGCCTGCCGTTCCAGCAGCGACCGCATCAGCGGAGATCCCTTTTCGCTCTCGGGGACGTCCGGGTCACTCAGCTCCACCAGACACAGAATTCGTTCCCGCAGCCGGGGGTTGGCCTGTTCGACAATGGCGGCCAGCTCGGTCGCGGAGTACTTCCTGAACAGGGGGCGCAGCACCAGCAGCAGAAACAGCACCACGGCGGAGCCCGCGGTTCCCGCCAGCAGCCCGTACCGCACGGTCAGGGGCAGTTCCCACAGCAGGTCGACCAGCAGGCCGGCACAGGTGAGCGACAAGGTCACCGCCAGCGTGGTCGCCAGCCCCCGGGCCGCTGCCAGCAGGCGAAGACGCTGCTTCAGCTGGTTCAGCCGGGTGGCAAGTTCGGGCGGAAGATCTCTGAAAGCCGGGCCAGACATGCTGGGCCTCCCGGGCTGCGGTCAGACAGCCCTGTCGACAGAAAACCAGCCGCCAGAGGTTGAGAGAAACTCTGCAGACCCTGACCACAGACGGCTGGCTGCAGCTGACAGACAGCAGCAGGACCGGCCAGGGCTGCCATACTCCTCATTGGCGACCGGGCAGAACGGTGGCGGCGCACATTATACCAGCGTTCGTTGATTCCGGAACACCCTCCCGCGGGTTCCCGCCCGACTTTCACCGGTTCCCGGCGGCAGACACCGAGTACGGGGCGGGTTACGGGTTCGGTTTGCCGGTCGATTCCTTCCCCGCAGCCTGCCTCAGCTTCCCGTTCATACCGCCCGTGGGAGCCTGACCGCCCAGGGCCCGGGTGATCGTGGTGACGTTATGGTCGATCATGCCGATATACGTCCCCTCGTACTGACCTTCCGGCCCCATGGCGTCGGAATACAGTTCTCCGCCGATTCGCACTTCGCCCCCGCGGGAACGAACTCCCTCCAGCACGGCCTCGATCCGGTCTTCCGGAATGCTGGATTCAATAAACACCGCGGAAATGCCCCGCTCGCTGATGAATTTCACCAGCGCGTTGATATCGGCCACGCTGGCTTCCGACTCGGTCGACAGCCCCTGCACACTGCGGGAGGGAATGCCATACGCCGTGGAGAAATAGCCGAACGCATCGTGGGCCGTCACCAGCACCCGCCGCTGTTCGGGAATGCTCTGCAGGCTGGTGCGGGCGTATTCGTCCAGCTGTTTCAGCTGCTGCTTCAGGGCAGCGGCCCGCTCGGCGTAACCTGCGGCATGCGGAGGATCGAGTTCCGCCAGCCGCTGCGCCACATGCTCCGCGCAGCGGCTCCACAGGGAAACATCCATCCATACATGCGGGTCAAAGTGTCCTTCGAACTCCGGCGGGGAACGCAGCACGTCCCGGGGCAGGCCATCGGTGATGGCGAACACCACCCGCCCTTTGGCGGCCATGTCCTCGAACACCCGCGTCATCTTCCCTTCCAGGTTCAGGCCGCCGTAAATGACCACGTCGGCCTGCAGCAGCCGGTTCACATCGTCGCGGGAGGGACTGTGCAGATGCGGATCGACTCCGGGGCCCATCAGACCGAAGACCTCGGCCCGATCTCCAGCCACGGTTCGCACAATGTCGGTCACCATGCCGACGGTCGTCACAATGCGATACGGCTGACTGGACTGAAACACGGCGGCCGAATCCGCGGCGGACGGGCTGTCGGTTCCCCCTCCGCCACAACCGGCCAGCACCAGCAGCAGCCCGGAAAGACAGACAGAGCGGGCCAGCCGCACCGGCCCGACGTGCGTCATTGGCCCGGCATGCGTCACTGGCCCCGCATACAGCGTCTGCCTGCGGGGTGAATCAGAAGCAGGACATCCCGGTGATTTCTGCCGTTCATTCCACAATGTTTGGACTCTCCTAAAAATTGCATTGGTTTACGGGAAATTACCCGGTCGGGGCGGCAGCTGTCAATCAGCGGCGGGGCCACGCTGCCACTGCACCCCTGTAACCACCCGCCGCCGCGGGAAACTTCCAGGCCGGTTCTCCGTGTCAGCCGTGGTTTGCAGGTGTCACCGCCTGCTCAATCAGCTATCGTTAATCCTGCCGGCTGCGGTCCGGCAGGGGCACGGGTTCGCCCGGAAGCCCTCTGCAGACACAGCCCCGCAGAGTAAAATGTCAGTGACCCGCAGAAGAACTCTGCCAGGCCGCGCGAACGCCTGTCGGGAAATTCCGGCCGCACGGAAGATGTCGTGGCCTGTTTCACCCTCCGGCCTGTTGCCGGTGTGGTGAGGTTTCCCGGCATCCCCGCGAGACAGAGCCTGTTTCAGAGCACTCCGCATTCGGAGGATTGCAGTTGTTTCAGCTGACGACACAGAGAACCGGCCTGCTGCCCCGCCTGACGCACTGCTCGGCAGCTGCAGCGGCCCTGCTGTTTCTCCTGCCCGCAGACCTGCCCGGACAGATTATTCTGCAGGGGAATGGTCGCATCCAGCTGCGGATGAACGTTCCGCTGCCGCGGAATCCCGCCGCCAACGGAGCCAATCCGGCCGCGGGAGACGAGGCGGACGAAGAAGAGAACAGCCGGCTCTCGCCCCGGGTGGCCGTCGATCGCGAACTGAAAAAACGCGTCGACATGGCTGGGGATGCGCTGGATCGCAAAGATTACCGCACGGCGGTGGAAATCATTCAGCGGGGAATTCTCGATCGGGTGCCCGCGGCGGGCAGCGCCTCGGCCGATTATTTTCTCGACCAGGAAATGCAGCACAGCCTCCGTCGTTCCGCCCGTTCGCTGATTGCGGAACTGCCTGCCGAAGGCCGCCGGATTTACGAGCTGCAGTATGGCGTGACCGCCCGGCAGCTGCTGGACAGGGCCCGGACGACGCAGGATCTGGAGGCCCTGGAAGAAGTCGTGCGGCGGTATTTCCACACCCGGGCCGGCTACGAAGCCGCCTGGCTGCTGGGATCTCTGAATCTGGACCGGGGCGAACCACTGGCTGCCGCCCGGCAGTTTGAACAGCTGCTCCGTCTGCCGGAGGCTGTCCGTCCCCGCGAACCGCTGCTGTCGCTCAAGACCTCGCTGGCATGGGCTCAGGCCGGTATGAAGGACCGGGCCCTGCAGATTCTTGGTTCCCTGACGCCGGCTTTGAATGGCAAGGGCGGAGAGTCCGCCGCCCGCACGCCGGAAGAAACTCTGGTCTGGCTGCAGCAGGTGATGGGCCAGAACCGGGAGCTGGCCCCGGCGCTGGCACAGATCTGGAATGTGTTTGGCGGCAGCGCCAACCGGAACGGTTCGATTCTGCCGGCCAGCCCCGTCTGGCAGACAGCCTGGAGCTACCCCACGATTCAGCGTCCGGAGGCGAAGGATCGCCGGCAGTATGAATATGTGGAACAGCGGGTGCTCGAACTGGCCGCGGAGCGTGCCGGAAGCGGAAAAGTCGCTCTGCCGGTGTCCCATCCGCTGGTGGTGGGCGACACTGTGGTGTTCCGCACGTTAAGCAACATCCGCGCGGTCGATCGCCGCAGCGGAAAGCGGTTGTGGGAAAACTTCTTCGTCTCGCCCTCGTGGACGCATCTGGTCGAGGAAGGCCACAACGAAGCCGTGCCGGTGGGTAACCGCCAGCAGTCTCCACTGGACATGTTCCTCAGTCAGCGCACCTGGCAGAACCTGACATCCGGCACCCTCAGCACCGATGGTTCGCGGGTATTCGCCGTGGAATCTCTGGGCTTTGTCGGTCCGTGGCCGGCCCAGCCCGGCCTGCCAGCGCACCGGCTGTCCGCCGGAGACTCCAACCGGCTGGTGGCCTGCGAGCTGTCCACGGGACGGCTCAGCTGGGAACTGGGCGGACATCGGGGCGATGCCGAACTGGAACTGGCCGGTGCCTATTTCCTTGGCCCACCCCTGCCGCTGGGCGGGAGTCTGTACTGCCTCGCGGAGGTTTCCGGGGAACTGCGACTGCTGGTGCTCGAAGCTGCCACGGGCGAGCTGCAGTGGTGGCAGTCGCTGCTGCTCTCGGAAGATCCGCTGCTGCAGTCGCCGGAACGGAGGTTCTCGGGCGTGGGTGTGGCCGCCGGCGACGGAATTATGGTCTGCCCGACGGCTGCCGGAGCCGTCATTGCCATCGACCTGGCAACCCGCGAACTGCTCTGGGGCTTCCGCTACCGGAAACCGGAACCGCCCGCCGACCGCAACAACCTGGTCATGATGCGGATGCGGCAGGCCATGATGCAGGGCGGCCAGCTGAATGAAGAAGAAGAACAGTGGCAGGATTCCACCCCGGTCATCGCCGCGGGAAGAGTCCTGCTGACCCCGGCTGATTCCAGCGAGCTGTTCTGCCTCCGCCTCAGCGACGGACAGCTGGAATGGTCTCAGCCGCGCGGCCAGGGGCTGTATCTGGCTGGTGTCCACCAGCATCGGGCCATTGTCGTCAGCCGCACCCAGGTGGAAGCCTACGATCTGAATCAGAACGGCAGCCCCGCCTGGAAAGAGCCGGTTCCCATTCCAGTTCCAGGCGGACGGGGTGTCCGTTCCGGTCGGTTCTATTATCTGCCGCTGTCGACTGATGAAATCGCCACGATTGATCTGGAAACGGGCCGAATGCTCGTCCGTTCTCCCGCACCCGACTCCGCGGCGGCCGGGAATCTGGTCGCGGCCGACGGCGGACTGATTTCTCAATCGGCCACCGGGCTGAACGGGTTCACTCCGCTCGACACGCTGCAGAACAGCCTCGCCGCCCGACTGCAGCAGAACAGCCGCGATGCCACAGCTCTGGCCGTGCGGGGCGAACTGCGTCTGCATTCCGGACAGGAACAGGCGGGGCTGACCGATCTGCGGGAGGCACTGGCGATTCAGCCTGATCTGGACCGTGCGAAACAGGCCCTGGCATCGGCTCTGCTGGATCGTCTGCGGACGGATTACGCCGCTTACCGCCATACCGTGCCCGAACTGAGCCAGCTGATCGATGATCCCCAGGTGAGGTGGGCCTTTCATCGGCAGAACGCGGCCGGCCTGGCCGAGTCGAAGGAATTTCTGGCTGCTTTCCAGGAGCTGGAACGGTTCGCCGGCCCCGAAACAGCAACCAGTGGCCTGCGCCCGCTGGATGGCGACCTGCTGCTGCGGGGAGACCGCTGGTTCCGTTCGCAGGCCGAAAGCGTCTTCCGGCAGGGCACTCCCGCCGAACAGGCGGCCATGAACCAGCAGTTGCGGGAAACCATGGATCGCGTCCTGGCCCGGGCGGCCCGCGATCCAGCGGCCGACCAGCCGGTCAACCGGCAGATCCCGGTGGTAGCCCCCCGTCCCGGTGATCGTGAACGGGCGCTGAAGCAGCGGGAAATCTCGGCCCTGTGGCGGTTGCTGCAGTATTATTCCCCGCTGCCCGGGGCAGAAACCATCCGCGTCGCTCTGTTTGAACGGCTCTCCGGTCAGGGAGACCGGCTGCAGCGGGAACAACTGCTGGAACAGCTGCGCGGCTCGCAGAATCCGGAACTCGCTGCGCGGGCCACGTTCGAGCTGGCCTCACTTCGTCTGAGCCAGCAGGACCGTCCCGATATCGCCGGTCTGATCGACGACCTGACAACCCGTTTTGGCGACGTCCTTCTGCCGGACGGCACACCGGCCAGTCGCCGGGCGACCCAGCTGCGGTCTCTGCTGAAGACCGATCGCCCTGCCGGGCCGGCCTGGCCGAACCGCAGGCTGGTGGCAACCCGTGATGCCCGACGGGGCTCGGTGCAGCATCATTATGCAGTCGACATCATTGGGGACCCAGGGCCGCATTTCATGGGCTGGCGGCTCGAACTCGACCAGCAGCGGCACTTTCTCTCCGCTTTCGATGCCAATGGCACGAAACGGTGGTCTCTGGGACTCAAGGGACTGCGGGATGCCTCGAACCGGGTGCTGGATGTCCCGCAGAACCTGGGAAACTACGCCCTGATTCACGGACATCTGGTGGCTGTTGCGCTGGGCGGCACTCTGTACTGCCTCGATGGCCTGCCGGAAGCAGGATCGCCCCGGGTGCTGTGGAACCGTCCGCTGTATGACCAGCATTCCGATTCGCAGTTCCGCAATAATATCAGCGTGCGGCAGGTTATGGTGGGAGCGGGCCAGCGGAAGATCATGGTGACCGATCCCTGGGGCCGCCCCATCGGGAAGCTGGGGGTCATCTCGCGGGATGTGGTGGCTTACCAGCAGGGAACCAGTCTGTTTGGTGTCGACCCGATGACAGGCTCGACATTGTGGGAAAGAAAGAACATCCCCCGCGGGAGCCAGATTTTCGGCGATGGCGATTACGTGTTCGCTTCCTCCAGCGGGGCGGGCCAGGCCATCATGCTCAACGCGGCGACGGGCGAATACGCGGGCAGCCCGCTGCTGCCGGGTGGCGACTCACTGATCACATCCCGCGGCCGCATGCTCGTCCTGCAGGAAGCCGCGGAACAGCCAGGCCAGCTCAGATTGCGCGGCGTGGACGCCGCCTCCTCGGAAACCCGCTGGACCAGACTGCTGAGCGAAGGCTCGCAGTTCGCAGTGATCGACGGTGTGGAGATCGCTGCCCTCGAGCCCTCCGGAAAGTTTCAGATCGTCGAGATCGCCACGGGCGAGCAGCGGGTCGAAGCACAGGTCCAGCCGGAACAGAATCTCTCGCAGATTATCGTACTCCGCGACGATTCCTTCTATGTGCTGATGACGCAGCAGCCCGATAACGGCCGCAATAATGTGCGGGCCGTGGCCATCGGCATGAATAACCCGCTGGTGAACGGCCATGTGTACGGGTTTGACCGGGCCGACGGACGACTGATCTGGAGCCGGGCCATGCAGCAGCAGGCCTTCGATCTCTCTCAGCCGAATTCGCTGCCCGTGCTGATTTTCACCGTCAGAACGTACCAGCTGTTTCGCCAGGGCCGCAGCTTCAACCCGAATCAGTTTTCCCTGCTGATGATCGACAAGCGGAACGGGCAGCTCGTATTTGAACGAAGCGGCTCGGAATCGCTGGCCCCCTACGAACTGGAAACCAACCCCGCCGAAGGCACGATCGAAATCCGGTTCCATCAGTCCCAGGTGGGAATCAAAGTGGGAGAAGAACCCTTGGAAAGCCCCGTGCTGCTCCCCGGCCAGCGGGAACCAATTGAGGCCCCCGTTCCCGAGTAATTGACCTGATAATTGCCCCGGGGCGTTGCGCCCCGCAGTCGAACCGGGGCGGCTCAGGTCATGGCGTCCGGTAAAACCCACGTCCCGCTGCTCCGATATTTGTTGGAACAGTGCTCCGCCCGGCCGATACATATCGGAACTTCGGGGCAGCAGGGGCCGTTACGGTGTCGCCTGCAGTTCCCGCAGGTGGAAGTGGTGCTTGCCCAGCTGTCCGCCGTAGTTTCCTGCAGTCAGCAGCGTCAGCCCCGGGCAGGCCGCTGCGGCATGCAGGCCGACATGCATGGCCCGCTGCACATCGGCAGCCGACAGACCGTCCACCACAATCTCATACACCGCCGAGGTCCCGGCGGGCAGAGCGGACTCCGTGCGGCCGGCCAGAGTGGGGCAGTAAGGGTGATTGGTACTGGCTTTGAGCGTCTTGTACCGCGAGCCGACTTTACTGCCGCTCCGCACGATTCCTCCGGGAAACGGCAGAATGACGCCCGGCACCGTTCGCATGGTATCCGCCGCGGTCCCCGCAGCGGCCAGAGTCTGCTGCTGCGTGGTGCCGCACAGCAGCAGGTTTCCCCCCCCCACGCCCTTGACGGTATCGAACCGTTCCTCGCAGACAAATTCTCCGTCCATTACGGGAATTCGCCAGTAACGCTGGCGGGCCGGTTTCTTCGACGCCTGGAACCCGTCGCCGAAAAACCGCAGCTGCCCGCCCACCAGAATCCGTTCTTCCTTTGGTCCTTCCGGCAGTCCGTTGTAGCAGGCGGTGGTGGGGCAGGTGAGCACGCACTGACCAACCCGATCAACCACTGCCTGAGCCAGCCCCTTCCGGCCGAAGGAGAACACCAGCACGGAGATTCCCGGCCGTCCATCAGGCGTCTCGTCCGCGGGCACCTCCGCCTCAATGGCGGCTTCGGCACTGCAGGCAATCACGCTGGTGGCAAATCCGGTGGCCTCGACAGCGGCGATTCTGGCCCACTCCGCGGTCGCCGCGGTAATCAGCAGCCGGGCCGCCACCATCGGAAAGGCTTCAGCAAAAGTGTCGGCCACGGGGACGCCATTCAGCTGGAAGGCGATTTCCGGTAACCGGCCCGCTGCCGACGAACCGCCCGTTTTCCGGGAGTCCGAGTCGGTGGCTGCCTGCTCGGTACTGGCCTGCTCCGCCGATGCGGAAGCCTGCTGTTCCTCTGAAGAAGTATCCATCGTTCGGAAGCCGATCGACTGAAGTTCGATGAATCTGGTGGATGCTCTGGTCTCTCCGCCGGGTGGAGACCGACCGGAGAGCCGGTGGAACGGGCAGGCCCCATTGTGCCCGCAGTTCCCCCCGCATGCGACTGCCGTCGCAGCCGCGATTCCCCTGCCGGGAAAGCACGGAACCGGACCGGACCTGTACGCACAGCAGTCTAGCCAAACTGACCGCAGCTGTCTGGCGGCCCGGGAAAGATTTCCGGACAACCAGTCTCGCCAACCGGCCGACAACCACGGACCGCCCGAACCCAGGTAACCCGCACATCGCGGCGGCACCCCGCCAGCCCCATGGAAATCCCCTGAAATGCACGAGAAACTGCGGACTCATCCTGCCTGATCGGTCGATTTCAGTGGCAGGCGATTTCCGCACAGCCGTTCCGTACGCGACATCTGTTGCAATCGCACCAGCGTCTGCGTATGCTCACGAATGGCGGCGGTTCAGTCGCCTGTCCGGACCAGTCCTGTCTCAGTCGCTTCGAGACTG
>JAGQPV010000194.1 GCA_020426545.1 Planctomycetaceae bacterium | reverse complement strand
ACTCCCGGGCGGTTCAGGAATCCGCTGAGTTTTCCTCCGGTGGTGCTTCCGCTTCCGGCTGCGGCGGGTTGCCTGCGGGTGTCGCTGGCGGGGGTGCAGCCACGGCGGGGGATGCGGGATGGGCGGGGGATGCTGTACCGGTCGGCGCTGTGGAAATCGCGTCGTTCCTGCCGGGATCCACGGTCACTCCTCCGGCGGTTGCCAGAGCGGGCTTCCGGGCCAGGCCACGCAGCACGACGTAGAACACGGGCGTCAGAAACAGCCCGAACAGCGTCACGCCCAGCATGCCGCTGAACACGGCGGTGCCCAGCACGCGTCGCATCTCGAACCCGGCCCCGGTGGCCAGCAGCAGCGGAATCACGCCGAGAATGAAGGAGAAGGCGGTCATCAGGATGGGTCGCAGCCGCAGGCGGCAGGCATCGACGGCTGCCTGGAAGCGGTCTTTGCCGGCGTCTTCTTCGGCCCTGGCGAATTCGACGATCAGAATTGCGTTCTTGCAGGCCAGGCCCACCAGCACGATGAAACCGATCTGCGTGAGGATGTTGTTATCCATCCCGCGGAACCAGATGCCCACCAGCGCGAACAGCAGACACAGCGGCACAATCAGGATGATGGCCAGCGGCAGCAGCCAGCTTTCGTACTGAGCCGCCAGGGTGAGGAACACGAACAGCACGGCCAGCGGGAACAGAAACACAATCGTGTTGCCGGCCTGCCGTTCCTGGTAGGCCAGTTCCGTCCAGGCGTAGCCGAATCCGGGGGGCAGGTTTTCATCGGCCAGGCGTTCCATGGTGGACAGCGACTGTCCCGTGCTGTAGCCGGGGACGGTGTCTCCGTTGAGATCGGCCGCGGGATACAGGTTGAACCGGACGATGCGATCCGGACCGGCCGTTCGCTTGAGATCCACCACCGAGCCCAGGGGAATGGTGGCTCCCCGGTTGCTGCGGGTCCGCAGCCTGAGGATATCTTCCGGCTGATCGCGGAACTCGGGTTCGGCCTGGGCGGTCACGCGGTAGGTGCGGCCCAGCAGGTTGAAGTCGTTGACATACAGCGAGCCCAGGTAAATCTGCATGGTTTCGAAGACCCGGTCGACGGGAACTTCCAGCATTTCGGTTTTGACCCGGTCAACATCCGCGTAAACCTGAGGCACTCCCACCCGGAAGTTGGAATAGACCTGGGCCAGGCCGGGCTGCTGGTTGGCGGCCTCCATCATCTGACTGCTGACCTGATCGAGCGCGGCAATGCCGGCGCCGCTCTGGTCCTGGACATAAATCTTGAAACCACCACCCCGGCCGATGCCCCGCACGGGCGGCGGCTGAATCACGAAGATCTGGGCTTCGTTCACGTCGGTCATTTTCTGCCGCAGGTCGGCCACGATCTCATTCACGCCGCGTCCGCGTTTCGCCCGGTCCCGGGCATCCTCCAGCGTGAGGAAGGTGACCGCCGCGTTCGGGCTGATGGTGAAGGTGGAGCCCGACAGACCGGCGATACCGACAGCGTGCGCCACGCCTTCGATTTTTCTGCCAATTTCCATCGCCTTCTTTGTGACGACATTGGTGCGGGCCAGCGAGGCTCCGTCGGGCAGCCGGATACTGACAATCACATAGCCCTGGTCCTGCGGCGGAATGAATCCGGTCGGCACCATGCCGAAGCTGAACCACGTGCAGACCAGCAGGGCCCCGTACAGCAGCAGGGCAATACTGCTGAAACGGACAATTCGCGAAACCATTCCCGCATACATGTTGCCGGCCGCATCGAACGTCCGATTGAACAGCCGGAAGAACCAGCCAATCAGCTGGTCGACCAGTTTCGCCAGTCCGCGTTTCTCGGCGTCCTTCGGCTGCAGCAGCAGGGCACACAGGGCCGGGCTGAGGGTGAGCGAAACGAAGGTGGAGAACGCGGTGGAAATGGCGATGGTGAGCGCGAACTGCTGGTAAAACTGGCCGCTGATGCTGGGGACGAAGACCGTCGGCACGAAGACTGCAATCAGCACTAACGTCGTCGCGATGAGGGCCGAGCCGACTTCGTCCATTGCCCGGTGGGAGGCTTCGCGGGGCGAGAGGCCCTCGCCGATGAGCCGTTCCACGTTCTCCACCACGACGATGGCGTCATCGACCACAATGCCGATGGCGAGCACCAGGCCGAACAGCGACAGGGTGTTCAGCGTCACGCCGAGGCTCTGCATGGCGCCGAACGTGCCGATCAGCGAAATCGGAATCGCGATGACGGGAATAATCGTCGGCCGCCAGCCGTGCAGGAAGATGAACACCGTGAAGACCACCAGCACGGTGGTGATCAGCAGCGTGTTGAACACTTCTTCGATGGACGACTCGACGAAGTCCGTCGGGTTGTAGACGATCTCGTAGCCGACGCCTTCGGGGAAGTTGCGGCGCATGTCCGCCATGATCTGCTTGATTTCGATTGCCGTGTCGACGGCGTTGGTTCCGGGCCGCTGGTAGACCAGCACCGCCACGGCCGGTTTCCCGTCGAGATAACTCTGGCGGGAGTAGTCCTGGGCGCCGAGTTCGATGCGGGCGACATCGGCCAGGCGGGTCACGCGGCCGTCGTCGCCGCGTTTGACGATGATCTGGCCGAACTCGTTCACTTCACGCAGGCGGCCCTGGGTGGTCACGTTCAGCTGGAACGCTCCGGACTGGTCGATGGGCGGCTGGCCAATCACGCCGGCCGCCACCTGCACGTTCTGACCGCGAATGGCCTGCACCACATCGCCGGCGGTCAGGTCGACATGCTGCATCTTCTCGATATCGAGCCAGATTCGCATGGAGTATTCGTTACCGCCGGCAATGCGGATATCACCCACGCCATCCAGCCGCATGAGGGCATCGCGGACTTTCAGGAAAGCGAAGTTGCTGATGTAGAGCTGGTCGCGGGAGTTGTCCGGCGAGTTGAGGTGCACGACCATCAGCATGTCGGGAATCAGCTTGGTGGTCGTGACGCCGATCTGGCGGACCTGCTCCGGCAGGCGGGGTTCGGCCACAGCCACCCGGTTCTGCACCAGCACCTGGGCATCGTCGAGATCGGTGCCGAGTTGGAATGTCACGGTCAGCTGCATGGTGCCGTCGGCACTGGAGGACGACTCCATATACAGCATGTCATCGACGCCGTTCATCTCCTGTTCGATCGGCGTGGCGACGGTATCGGCGATGACCTCTGGTGTGGCTCCCGGATAGCTCGCCCGAACCACAATCTGTGGCGGAGCGACCGGCGGGTACTGCGAAACCGGCAGCGAGAAATACGTGATGCCGCCCACCAGCACGATCAGCAGGGACAGCACGGTGGCGAAGATCGGTCGATCGATGAAAAAGTGAGGGAACTTCATGGCTGCTCACCTTTTGCCTCTGCCGGTGAGCTGATCTGTCCCACGGCTTTGTCCGGGCCGGGGGAGAGCCATTCTTCCGGAGGCAGCGGCGAGTACGAGTCCGGCAGGCCGTCTTCTACCGCGGTGATCGTGCCCTCCTTCGTTTCGACTTCCATTTCGGGGCGGGTCTGCAGCAGTCCTTCAATCACAAGTGATTCATCGCCCTTGAGGCCGGTGCGGACGACACGGAGGCCATCGACGAGCGGGCCGAGCGTGACCTTCCGCCGCTCGATGATTCCATTTACGACGATATACACGAACTGGTCGGACTGATCGGTGCCGACGGCGGAATCGGGAATCAGCACGCTGGTATAAGCCGCGCTGCCGGGAATCCGGATGCGGGCGAACATTCCGGGGAACAGCACCTGGTCGTCGTTGGGGAAAATGCAGCGGGCCCGCATGGTGGCCGTGTTCGGGTCGAAGCGGTTATCGACAAAGTCCATGTGGCCCTTGTGGGGATAGCCGGTTTCGTCCAGCAGGGCGAGAAACACGGGGTTCTTCACGTCCCGGGAACTTTCGCGGTCTCCGGAATTGTGCAGACGGATGTACTTCAGTACGTCCTGCTCGCTGGCATCGAACGAGCAGTGGATCGGGTTCACGGACGTGATGGTGGTCAGCAGTGTGGAGCTGGCGGTGCCGCCGCTGATCAGGTTGCCTTCGGTGACATATTTATGGCTGATCCGTCCGGCCACCGGAGCCAGAATGCGGGTGTAATTCAGGTTGAGCTGCGCAGTTTCGACTCCGGCTTTTGCTGTTTCGATGGCGGCTGTCGATGTCTGAATAGCGGCCTCTGCCGAACTGATGGAGGCCTGGCTGCCTTCGGCTTCGGCCTGGGCTCCCAGGAACTCGGCCTCGCGCTGGTCGAGTTCATCCTGGGAAAGGGCGCTGCGTTCCTTCAGCGAACGGGCCCGTTTCACATTCGTCTCGGCCAGCTGCAGCTCGGCCTTCGTCTTGAGCTGCTGGGCATTCGCCTCCCGCAGCTGCGACCGGGACTGCTCCAGTTTGGAGCGGGCTTCGGCAAGCAGGGCCTGAGCCGCATTCAGTTCCGCCTGATACGGACGGGGATCGACCACGAACAGGACGTCGCCGGCCTGAATGACCTGGCCTTCATCGAAATGGATTGTCTGCAGGTAGCCGCTGACCCGGGAGCGCACCTCGACGAAATCGATGGCTTCCATCCGGCCCGTGTATTCGTCCCACTCGACGATCTGTTTGCGAACCGGTGTGGCGACCGTCACGAGCGGTCGCTTTGCCTCGGGCTCGGCCGCACTCTGCGATGCGCAACCGGTGAGAACCGCAGTCACCACCAGCTGGCATACCAGCAGACCAGCTACCTTCTGCCTGTGCGTTGAGGAATTCCCGCTCTGAATTGAATCGCTCATTGTGATACTGCTCCGTTCGCTTGTCTGTCTCTCAAAACGGCACCTCATGGATTTCTCTGTCTCCAGAAGCCTGAAGACCGATCCGGAGTTGTGTGAATCTGTGCGGAGGACCACGGACTGCGGCGGGGAACCGGCTCCGGCGGAAGATGGTCCGCAGGAACAGGCTGGCCCGAGGGAGACAGATCAGTGGTGAAATTAAGGCAGGCTGGTGCTGGCGTGTTCAGCGGTGGGACTGCCCGGAGGCCTGAGGCGGGGCCTGGGATCCGGGTCAGTTTGTCTCACAGTTTTTTGACGACACTTTGGTGATTCCGCGATGTGCCCCTGTGGGACACTGCGGAATCATCGTCCGTCGGGAATGCATTCCTCTGCCACTCCGGCGCGCGGGGCCGCCCCGGATGACGAGGCTGAAGTGCGACAGCGGACGGTCGGCCGCCTGCAGTTCGCCCCGAAAACAGCAGGGAAACACGGTCCGTGAGACCAGGAACCGTGCTCTGCCCGGCAGCGCTGTGCGTGGCGGTCTTCTCCCAGGACCGCTGCACGCCGGAGATAAATCCGACAGGCCTCGTCCTGATCAGAGCCAGCATCATAGGATGCTGGCGGGCGTTGCCAGGTGAACGCACATGAATTGCCCGCCGCAGGTTCAGGCCGCCGCGGCTCGGGCAGGGAACTGGCATGGCCTCCGCAGCAGACAACAGACCCACTGACAGGCCTGGTGTGACGGGCGTGGATTCACGGGCCTGGTGTGACGTCACTGCGGTGGTGGGGCCTGGTCAGACAGGCCGGCCGGCGGGTTCAGACGAGCCCCGCGATTCGCTCGCGGTCGTCGAGAATGTACCTCGGGCGGCCGGAGTGATCGATAAAGGTCTGGGAGGGGTCGATGCCGAGGACGTGATACAAGGTGGCCAGAATATTCTGCGGGCCGTAGGGCCTGGTGGCGGGGCGGGTACCCTGAGCATCGGTGGCACCAATCACCTGGCCCATGTTCAGGCCGCCTCCGGAGAACAGAGCAAAGCCGGCCGACGGCCAGTGATCCCGACCGCCCGTTTTATTCACGCGGGGGGTGCGGCCCATTTCTCCACAGACCATGACGCACACCTGCTGATCGAGGCCCCGTTCGTGGAGATCGGTGATGAGAGCGTGCAGCGACTGATCCAGCCGGGGGACATAATCCTGCTGGTACATGAAGTGGTCGCTGTGGGTATCCCACACGCCGGCACTCAGGGTGACGACGGGTACGCCGGCTTCGACGAGACGCCGGGCCATCAGGAATTTGCTGCCTTCCCAGCAGCGGCGTCGGTCGGGGTCGTTGGGAGTCAGTACGTCGCCGCCGTAGCGGGCGTGGATTTCCGCCGGTTCCCGGCTGAGGTCGAACGCATCGCGGACCTGGTCGGAACTCATCATCTCGAGGGCCCGGGCGGTGAAGGCGTCCTTGCCGGCCATTTCGCCGCTGGCATCGATCTCGCGGCGGAGTGTATCGAACGCGCCGAGCAGTTCCCGCCGGTTCCGCAGGCGGCCAGGCGTGATGCCGTCGACCAGATTCAGGTTCTTCACATCTCCCGCTCCGGGGCCGGTGTAGGAGATCTGCCCGCCGGTAATGGGGCCCGCCTGCCAGGGAACAAACGGACGATGGGGCGTGCCGATGTAAGTGGGCTCTTCGTGGCCTTTCAGAATTGGATGGGGCGGGAACTGGGCCATGCTGACATACGGTGGAAGCGGGTTCTCCGCCCGGCCCGGCCCATTGCTGCTCCGCAGGCTGTCGCCCCGCACACGGCTGACGATGGAGCCGAAGGGCGGGCGGCCTTCTGACTCGCGGAAGCCGGAGAAGACCAGGTGCAGCCGGTGGCCGTCGTCCACGGGCCACTGTGCGCTGCGGACGATGGAGAACCTGTCCGCGATGCGGGCCTGCAGCGGCATCAGTTCGCTGATTTCGCAGCCGGGGACGTTCGTCTGCACGGGCTGAAACTCGCCACGGATCTCGGCCGGTGCCGCGGGCTTCATATCGTACATGTCGATATGGCTCGGCCCGCCGTTGAGGCAGACCATGATCACGGCCTTTGCCGGAATCCCGTTGCCTGACGGATGACCGGTCGCACGGCGTTCCGCGGCGGCGGCCTGCAGGCGGAGGAGATCAGGAAGACCCAGCGCGCCGCCGAGTATGCCGGCGGAAAGAAAATCCCGACGGGTGATGCCGTCGCACAGGCGGTGCTTCGATCCGTGGACAGTCAGCATGGCTGATGTTCCCTGTCGGCAGGCGGGCTGGTTCAGGCGGGAAGGCACAATGCGTGGCAGGCCACAGCAGGCGGGTGCGGAGGCTCGTGTACGAATATCATACTAGACGGATCGTCCAGCGGGAACCACAGCGGAGCGGGTGCGGAGGGACTCGTGTTTTCGACGGGTCGCCTACCTTGACTCCACCCCACGCTTGTCCTACTTTCGCGGTCATCTGTATGAGGCAATGAACCGCTGTAATCTACGGGTTTCGCGAGATTCGGTGCCTCCCTCTGTCTGCCGGCGCTGCGGTGCCGGCATCTGACCGCTTTCGAGATCCTCCTGTTCCTGCGAACCCGATTATGGCTGACCTGATTCCTCCTCATGGCGGGCTGACTGAGCCGGTCTGCTGCACTGTTCCCGAAGCCGAGGTCGAGGCCTTCCGCGCCGAAGCTGCTTCCCTGCCGAAGGTTCCGGTTTCCCAGGCCGACCTGTCGACCGTGTACCGGCTGGCCGATGGAACGCTCAGCCCGCTGACCGGGCCGATGAACAGCGACGTGTACAACCGCGTGCTGGATGAGTCGGTCATTGTGCAGGACGGCCAGAAGTACGCCTGGACCATTCCGCTGGCCTTCCCCGTGACCAGCGAACTGGCGGGTACCCTGAGTGCCGGCCAGAAGGTGGCGATTGTCTGCCCGGCGGGCGAGATCGTGGCGACGCTGGATATTGAGGACGTTTATCCCTGGGATAAGCCGAAGTATCTGAAGTCGGTGTATCAGACCGAGCGGACGGATCACCCCGGTGCCGACATGGTGCTGAATCATCCGGACGACAAGGACAAGACACACCTGATCGGCGGACAGATTCGCGCTCTGCCGCAGCCGAAGAACCCGGAATTCGGCCAGTACGTGCTCACGCCGCGGGAAGTGCGTGCCCTGCTGAAGGAAAAGGGCTGGAACGCGGCTGTCGCCTTCCAGACCCGGAATCCCCTGCACCGGGCTCACGAGTACGCCCTGGTGTACGGCCTGGAAACACTGCTGAAGCAGGGGCTGAATGCCGGCGCGGTGCTGAACCCGCTGATCGGTGAGACCAAGGGCGACGACGTCAGCGCTGAAATCCGGATGCAGACCTACGTCTCGCTGATCACCAACCGGGAAATTGGCGACGGGGACAGCGACCCCGAGCTGTGGGGCAGCCGGGACGACAGCGTGCCCGATCGCGTGGCTCTGCTGGGTCTCGACATCAAGATGTTCTACGGTGGCCCGAAGGAAGCGGTGATGCACGCCATCTACCGCCAGAACATGGGCTATACCCACATCGTCATCGGCCGGAAGCACGCGGATGCCCCGTATGCCGACGGAACCGCCATCTGGGGCGATTTCGACGCACAGGAAATCTTCGAGAACCTGGGCGGCGATCTGAAGATTCAGCCGGTCAAGGTGGGCTTCGCCGCGTTCTACGAATCTCTGGGTCGTGTCGACCTGATGGCGAACCACGACGAAGAGAAGCCTGTCTTCATTTCAGGCAAGCAGGTGCGGGCCACTCTCCAGCAGGGAGAACTGGTCGATCCGCGGATCATGCGGGAAAGCACCTCGAAGATTCTTGCCGAAGCCATGAAGCAGTCCTGACGCACGGCTGAATTGACCGTGAGTTTCACAGTACCAGTCGGGCGGGGCTGCCTTCAGAGGCAGTTCCGCCTCGATTGCGCGCGGCGCGTGCCGTGCGACGGTCGGGCACAGGTCATGTGAAATACCGAGGAATGACGACAGATTACGCGGAGGTTCTGCGGCAGATTCAGGCTGACAGCCGCTACCAGCAGAACATTCAATACGGCAAACCCCGCCCCGGCCATCCGGAAGGGGCGGTGAGTGCCCATATCGCCCAGCTGGAACAAAACCTGGACCAGCTTTCGCCCCGGCTGACGGACGAGGAGCAGGCCCGACTGCGGGTGCTGATTCACGTGCACGATACGTTCAAGGCCGAGGCGAAAGAGGGTGTGCCGATTACGCACCCGCAAAGCCATGCCTCGCTGGCCCGGGCCTTTCTGGCGGAGTTCTGCGAAGAGCCCGAACTGCTGGAGATGGTGCAGCGGCACGATGAACCGTTCGCCCTGTGGCGGCAGCTGCAGTACCGGGGAAGCTTTCGCGAAGAGCGGCTGGAGCAGCTGCTGGCGGCCATTGCCGACTGGAAACTCTATACGGCCTTCCTGCTGATCGACGGGTGCACGCCGGGCAAAGACCGGGCCTGGATTCGCTGGTTTTTT
>JAGQPV010000193.1 GCA_020426545.1 Planctomycetaceae bacterium | reverse complement strand
CCGTCCCCGCCGGCCGGAGCAACCCATGAGCATCGATTACCATTCCGTCGGCTGCCCGGAAGAACTGGTGGAGGATTCCGGCATCCCGTCGCCCGCAGCGGCTGTGGCTTTTCTGGAAGGGCCGGCTGCTCATGCCGACGGGCGGCTGTTCTTTTCCGACATCGCCAATAACCGGATCATGGTGCTCGCCCCGGGAGCGGAACGGGCCACGGTCTGGCGCTCTCCCAGCGGGCGGGCGAACGGACTGCTGTTCGACTCCGCGGGACAGTTGTTGATCTGCGAAGGCAACGAGTGGGGCGATAACGACGGAGGCCGCCGTGTGGTGCGTGCCGACCCGGACAGCGGCGCGGTCGAAGTGCTGACCGATCACTTCGAGGGCAGGCGTTACAACGCACCGAACGACATTGCCGCAGCCGGGAACGGGCAGATCTACTTTACCGATCCCTGTTACGGCGATCGCTCCACCATGGAGCTGGACCACGACTCCGTGTACCGCATCGACCCGGACGGCACCGTGCTGCGGGTCATCACCCAGCCCGAAATCCAGCGGCCCAACGGAATCGCCCTCTCGCCCGACGAGCGAACGCTGTATCTCGTCGACAGCTGCCCGCTGGTGGGAGGCCATCGGAAAATTCTGGCCTTCGCCCGGGCCGCCGATGGCAGCCTGAGCGGCCAGCGAACCGTGTGGGACTTTGCTCCAGGGCGGGGTGGCGACGGAATGGCAGTGGCGCAGGACGGCACGCTGTTTGTAGCGGCCGGAATTTCCCGTCCCCGCGGACCGCATGAATCGCGGGATGTGCCTCCCGGCATCTGGATGATTTCCCCCGCCGGTGAACTTCTCGGCCGGATTCCGGTTGTGGAAGATGTCCTGACCAATGTGACCTTCGGCGGGGATGACCTCCGCACTTTATATATTGCCGCAGGAAAAACCGTGTTCACTCAGCGGGTCACTCGCCCGGGCTGGCTGATTCACAGGTGCTGAATCGCCAGTGCCGTAGCCCGTCTGCGGCTGGCCCCTGGTTCATGCTTCCGTCAATCCTCCGCTGTGTGCAGGCTGCCCGTGCCGCTGGCTGGCGGGCCTGCTACAATTCCCTCTGAGAGGATTGCCAGCTGCCAACTGAGGCCAGCTTGCGACGGACAGCACAGCCGGCAGTTCCTGGCTGTCTTCAGCCTGTTACAGACCGATTCTTCTCCGGAACGCACGTTCCGCTCCGGAGAATCCGCAAGGAAGGTTCCCGCACTGTGGAAATTCTGCTTGCCAACCCGCGCGGCTTCTGCGCCGGTGTCAATATGGCGATTGCCTGTCTGGAAGAGTGCATTCGGATGTTCGGCCCGAACATCTTCGTCTATCACGAGATTGTGCATAACAAACACGTGGTCGAGCGTTTTTCCTCGCAGGGGGTTTCGTTCGTCAACAGTGTGGAGGAAGTGCCGGAAGGCAACATCCTGCTGTACAGCGCCCATGGCGTTTCACCGGAAATCCGGAGTCAGGCAGCGGCGCGAAAGCTGCAGACCATCGACGCCACCTGCCCGCTGGTCACCAAGGTGCACCTCGAAGCGATCAAGTACGCCCGCGAGGGCTACCATATCGTGCTGATCGGCCATGAAGGACACGATGAAGTCATCGGCACCATGGGCGAAGCCCCCGAGAGCATCACGCTCGTGGAAACTCCCGAGGAAGTCGATCAGCTCGAATTTCCGCCGGAAGCAAAAATCGCCTACCTCACACAGACGACCCTCAGCGTTCAGGAAGCAGGACGGGTGACTTCCCGCCTGAAGAGCCGGTTCCCGCAGATCGAATCGCCTCCCCGGGAAGACATCTGCTACGCCACCACCAACCGCCAGGAAGCCGTGGCCCAGCTGGCCGCCGAGGCCGACCTCGTCATCGTACTGGGCAGCCAGAACAGCTCCAACAGCCAGCGGCTTCGTGAACTCGGCCAGGAAAGCGGCAAGCCGGCCTGGCTGATTGATGGTGCGGCGGAACTTCAGCCGGAATGGTTTGACGGGGTCAGCCGCGTACTGATCACTGCCGGTGCCAGCGCGCCGGAAATCGTGGTGCAGGAATGCGTGGCCTGGCTGCAGCATCATTTCGGGGCGACACTCAGCGAACGCACCACCCGCGAAGAGCATGTCCATTTTCAGCTCCCGCGGGAGCTGCGGGTACTGCAGGCCGCCGCTGCTGCGGAAAATACGGCCCCTGCTGAAGGCTGAATCTGCCGGCAGATCGCGGCTGGCCGCTCGATCAATGGCACCATGACCGGCTCAGCGCTGTTCGCGCTGCTTCAGGGCGCCTGCTTCGCCAGCCGGCCAGGCTGCCGGACTCCGCTGCCATTCCGGCCGTTGTCTCCCAGTTCGTTACGGGCCGCTTCCCCCGCCTGCAGCAGCCGCGCCACCACCTCCGGGAAGTCGTCCTGCAGATCAACCGATTCACTCGGGTCCTGCACCAGGTCGTACAGTGCGACACCGGTCTGTTTCTGCACGTACGGGCCTGGCTTCCCGCCGCTGCCCGGTTCGCCCTTCAGGCTGCGATAGGCGTGCGGGAAATGCAGTTTCCAGCGGCCACTGCGAATCGCCTGCAGCTGCCGCCCGTAGTAGAACAGATAATATTCGTGCGGCGAACGGGCTCCCTTCCTGCCGGACAGCAGCGGCCAGATGCTCTTCCCGTCGATGGCATGGTCCGGCAGTTTCCCGCCTGTCAGCTCGGCGAGAGTCGGCAGAATATCGATCGTGCCTGCCACTTCCCGGCAGACCGCACCAGCGGGAATTCTGCCGGGCCAGCGGGCAATAAACGGCTCCCGGCAGCCACCATCCCACATGGTGCCTTTCCCTTCCCGCAGCACCCCGACAGCACCGGCATGGTCTCCATAGGACAGCCACGGCCCATTGTCAGAAGTGAAAATCACCAGAGTCTGGTCATCCAGCCCGTTTTCCTTCAGCGTGCGGAGAATCTCACCGACGGACCAGTCGATCTCCATGATCACATCGCCGTACAGCCCCCGGCTGCTTTTGCCGGCAAACTTCCTGCTGACGTACAGCGGCACATGCGGCATGCTGTGCGGCACGTACAGAAAGAACGGCCGCTCGCGATTCTGCTGGATGAAATCGACCGCCCGTTCGGTATACCGGGTCGTAAGCTGCGTCTGGTCGTCCCCCGTCACCTCGGCATCGATGATTTTCTCGTTCTCATACATCGGCAGCGGTGGCCAGGCTTCCGGATTAACGGGGTGGAAGGGCCACATGTCGTTGGAGTAAGGCAGGCCGAAAAACTGATCGAATCCGTGCCGTGTGGGCAGAAACTGCGGGTGATGTCCCAGGTGCCACTTTCCGAAAATCGCCGTGGCATAGCCCCGCTCCCGCAGCATCTCCGCGATGGTCAGCTCGCTGCTGCTGATCCCATGATTCGACTTCGGCCCCAGAGCGCCCAGAATGCCGATGCGGTTGGAATAGCAGCCCGTGAGCAGAGCCGCCCGCGAAGCAGAGCACACGGCCTGTGACACGTAAAAATCAGTCAGCCGCACGCCCTCGCGGGCCAGCTGGTCGAGATGGGGCGTGTCAATATCCGGCGAGCCGAAACACCCCAGGTCCTCATAGCCCTGGTCATCGGTGAAAATCAGCACCACGTTGGGCGGTATTGTGGCTCTTTCCTCTTCGGCGGCTCTGGCAGTTGTCGCAATCCATGCGACAGTCAGCAGCGCAGTCATCAACAGCAGCAGCCTGCGGCGGGCAGAGGTGGCGCGTGCAGACGCTGTGGCACCGGTCCTGGCAGACGAACGGAAATTACAGAGTTGCCGTCGATCGGTCATGGCCGTTGCCCCGCTGCGTCAATGTTGCCGGCCTCTTCAGCCGTTCTGACGGGAGGCGAACCGCCTCCCCTGCCACCAGCTGCTCCAGATCCGTGGAGCACCCGCTGTGGTCAGTTCGAGCTGCCGCTGAACTGGTTCAGATAGGCGATGGAACCTGCCGTATTGCGAATGTCGCCTTCGGCGGAGAGCAGCTGGGCCAGGAAATCATATTCACCGGTCACCAGCGCCACGCGGGCACTTTCGGGCATGGTGCAGGGGCAGCTGAAATCGCCAGCCTGAATTGTGCTGGTCGTCAGGTCGATGGTGATTTCCAGCGTGGGATCGGCTTCCACCAGCGCGGCCAGCTGTTCAATCTGGTCGCGAGCGGCACACACGGCGGCAATGCCCAGCGAGGTGCAGTTGCCGAAGAAAATCTCCGCGAACGATTCCGCCACCACAGCCCGGACGCCATGCCGCATCAGGGCCTGCGGGGCATGCTCACGCGAGGAGCCGCAGCCGAAATTCCGACCGCTCAGCAGAATGCCTGCTCCGTCATACCGCGCGCTGTTGAACGGGTGAGCCGGGTCCTGCTGCCGGTCGTCTTCGAAGGCATGCTCGCCCAGTCCATCGAATGTGACGCACCGCAGAAAACGGGCGGGAATGATGCGGTCGGTATCGATGTCGTCCAGCACCAGCGGAATACCGGTTCCACGAACCTGTTCCACACGGGAATCAGTCGGTTCGGCCATAATCTGTACTCTCTTCCTGCGAAAGCGGCCCAGGCGGGCGAAACAGCAGACATCTCTGTTGCAATGGCCGGCTCCACAGGTCCGCTCTGCTTCTGACGGGCGGAATCTGCTCTGCCGGGCGACAGAACCAGATTCTAGCCACTCGGCAGGTTGTCCGCCAATCGGGCAGGCGGGTGGTTCAGTCCAACGGCGGCGGTCGGTCTCTGGTTCCTGCTCACGTGCCGGCGCTGCATCCCACTGACGGGTAATTCAGCGGAACCCCGATGCCGGTTCCTCATGGCCGATTGTCTAATTCAGCCATGCGGTGGAGGTTGCAGTCTGCAGCCGAAAAAGCCGCTTTCAATTCGTGAATTCTGCGGGCGGTATGGAATTCAGTTCGGACGTTCGAATCATTTGAAGGAGTTCAGAGATGGCACAGTCGAAATGGAGTTCCCTGCTCAAATCAGCCGTGACAACCACGGCGGTGGTGGCCCTGGCCGCGGGAACGGTTCTGGCCGAGCCGCGGGACAGGGAGGACACTAAGACGAAGGTCGAGCAGAAGACGAAGATCACAAGGGACGCTGCCGCCGAGCCCCGGACTTCAGGCACTCAAACCTTCAGCACTCAGGGTGAACTGCCTCGGGAATACCGGCAGCTCGACCTCGATCAGCAGCAGCAGGCGAAGATTCAGCAGGCGCTGACCCGCCACGACAGCCAGCTGCAGCAGACCTGGAACCAGTTCCACCGGGTCCACATGCAGACTGTTGGTCTGGAAGCCGCCTGGGTGGCCGCACTCGAAAGCCAGATGACCGAAGAGCAGCGGGACCAGTTCCGTGAAGCCCGCCAGCAGCAGACCAGCGGTCAGACCACCCGCGGCTACCGTCCCGCAGCCGAAGGGGCCAGTGCCAGCGACCGCACGACCGAGACCGACCGGGCAAAGGCCGACCGAACCGGCAAAACCCCGAAAGCAGCCAATTCCCGCACAAAGGCTGAAGACCGGGAAGCGACCGATAACCGGACCGCGACTGAAAACCGGGAAGGCAAGCGGGATCGGACCGGCGTGAAATCTGACCGGACTGCCGAAGGCCACCACGCCCATGGCGACGAGGTCACCACGTATGGAATCGTCATTTTCGCTCCCGAGAAGCTCATCGACCGGAAGCAGATGACGCCCGATAAGCAGGAACAGTGCGATCGCATCTGCACTGCTTACCGGCAGCAGATCATGAGCAACTGGAAGCAGCTGCATCAGCTGCACGGTCAGCTGGTTCAGGCCGAAGCAAAGAAATTCGCCGCGATTGATGAAGTCCTGACCGAGCGACAGCTCGAGCAGCTGAAGACTCAGCGGACGCAGCCGAAATTCGAATCCTCCCGCGAAACGGGAACCGACGCAGGCTTCGGCTCCGAGCGGAATCCCGACTCGGATAACCCCCGCAAGCCCCGCTCGAATGATTCGGATAACGACTGAATCAGCAGGTCATCGTGGAAGGACTCGGCAGAGAACTCGCCCGACAGCCTCTGAATGAGCACCAGTCACCGCCGGAGACTCCCGAAACGGGGGGCTCCGGCGGTGATGCTGTTTCACGCGGAAGAATCAACCCGATGACCCTGGGGGATTTTCCGGAAAGCTGACGAACAGCCGAACAGCCTGCCGGGAGGGAAAGTGATTGACAGAGATCACACTTCCTCTTACATTCCCCGCCCCGACTGGCAGACGGCAGCCGATTGCGCTGTTCTCCCAGCCAGCGGCCCTCTCTCAACTCTTTCGTCTCATCCGCCTCTCAATCGTCTCATCTCAGTCTGCTCCAGCAGCATCGCGTCACCCGTTCAATCATTGAACAGGTCAATTGCCGGCCAGAATTCTTTCGGGTTTCGGCGGGGGCTGCCTGTTCGCTGTCATGAATTCGTGTAACGGTTACCTCTGGAATTCGGGTGTTCCCGCAGCATTCGTCGGGTTGTGTCTCCGCTGTCTCGAGGGGCGTTCCAGTCCGTCAGGCAGGTGTCCGCAGCAGGACACGGCAGAATCTGCCGGTTGGGGTCCGCCGCGGGATACGGCAGCAGATTATTTCCGGCCCGTTACCGGGCAATATTCTTCCACACCGCGGGCAGGCGATACGTTCCTCTCACAGTCCCTTCTCTGACAGACAGCCGCACCTGTGCGGCAGTAAGACAGCCAGAACTCATGGCACTCACCCGGAGAGAGCTGATTCAAACCCTGGCGGCAGGCCTGTGCCTGCCGGTGACGGGTTGCGCGCTGTTCAATGAAGGCTGGTCGGGATTCGCGACAGCTGATGCTGGAGCGGATCCGACGCTGCCACCGATCCGTCGGGCGCCTTCGGCAGTGGTGCTTGATGTGGTCTTCGTCGAGCGGCCGGTCGGCGATCCATTGCTGGGCAAATCATTGTGGGACGGCGTGGATGAAAGCGGCGCCGTCGATTTCAAAGTCCGCCAGAATCTGAATCGCAACGGCTTCCGGGTCGGTGTGGCTGGTTCATCTCCCCCCAGAGCCCTGCAGTCGATGCTCGGGCTGACCACCCGGATTGCGGAAGCCGAGGGCGATGCGGGCGGTCCGCAGCTGGTCGGCCGCAAAGTGGCCATTGTCTCCGGATCGGAAACCGAAGTCGTCACCGGCTCTCCTGTTCCCTCCTGCGAACTGGTGATGCACCACGAGGAAGAAGACAACCGGCGACGGTTCGAGAATGCCCGCTTTCAGTTTCGGATCAAGGCCGAGAAACTGCAGGATGGCTGGGTGACTCTGCAGTTCGTGCCGGAAATTCATCACGGCGAACAGCAGTTGCGGCACGTGGCGACCCGTTCAGGCTGGAAGTACCACAACGGGCAGAAAGTTTCTCCCGTTTACAGCCAGCGTTTTGAGGTCAAACTGAATCTGGGCGAACTGGCCGTGCTGACATCCACTCGCGATGCTTCCGAGGAAACGCTGGGCAGCCGGTTTTTCATCGGCTCGGAAGAAACCAGCGCGGTGCAGCGGGTGCTGGTCATCCGCCTCGCCGAACTGGGCCGGACGGAACAGGTCGCCAGCAGCTCCGAAGCCGGGTGAACCTGGTGACGTGCCTCGCTGTCCGGTGGGTGGTCACGAGGAATGGTCGTTACGAGGAACAGCACGGTGGCGGAAATTGCCCTCAATGCGGCCGCTGAGATTTCCGTGATCTTCACGCTGCTGCCGGATTCCCTCGCACGCGGAACGGACCTGGCACGGGCTGCACTGCACTGCTTTTGAACGGCAATCCCATGCTGGAAGTCAACAGCCGCATCCAGATCCCCCTGCGGGAGTTTGACTTCAGCTTCAGTGCCAGCGGCGGACCGGGCGGTCAGAACGTCAACAAGGTGGCGACGAAAGTCACCCTCCGCTGGAACATCAGCGAATCGCCCTCCCTGCCGGACGATGTTCGCCAGCGGTTCCTGAAAAAGTATCACCGGCGAATCACCACCGACGGCGAACTGGTTCTGTACAGCACGCGGTTCCGCAATCAGGGCCGCAACGTGGCGGACTGCCTGTCCCGCCTGCGGGAACTGCTGCTGGAAGTCGCCACGCCACCACGAAAACGCCGACCGACAAAACCCACCCGAGGCTCGAAGGAACGGCGGCTCAAAGACAAGAAGCAGGTCGCCGAGAAGAAACAGCGCCGCCAGAAGCCGAAATTCGACTGACCAGCCGCGGCCTGCTTCAGTCTCCGGCGACCACGCTGTTGTGCAGCACGCCCAGTCCGTCGATTTCGACTTCCACCACGTCTCCATCCTGCAGGAAGACTGGCGGCTTGCGGGCCATGCCCACACCGGGCGGGGTGCCGGTGAAAATGACATCCCCCGGTTCCAGCGTGATCAGCTGCGAAACATGAGCGATCAACTCCGGCAGCTTGAAAATCAGCTGGCTGGTTGAGGAATCCTGCATCAGCTCGCCGTTCAGCCGCAGGCGAATGCCCAACTGGTGCGGATCGGCGATTTCATCCGCGGTGACCAGCCACGGCCCCAGCGGCGCGAACGTATCGGGCGTTTTGCCCAGCAGCCACTGTCCTCCCGGCCGGCCAGCCTGCCAGTCGCGGGCCGAGACATCGTTGCCGTTCATGTAGCCTGCGACATGCTTCATGGCATCGGCGGTGGAGATATTCCGGCCGCCCTGGCCAATGACTGCCACCAGTTCGGCTTCGTAATCCACCTTCTTCGAGACCGATGGCAGCCGGATTTCGTCCTGCGGACCGATGACGCACGAGGAAAACTTGCTGAAGCACACCGGTTCATTGGGAATCGCCATGCCGCTCTCCTCGGCATGGTCCCGGTAGTTCAGGCCGATGCACAGCACCTTGCCCGGCCGGGGAATCGGAGCCAGCAGCTGGCCCAGAACCGGCGAACCGTTGCTCTGCACCGCTTCCATCGCGGCCGCTGCCCGCTGCAGTCCATCCGGCATCGCCAGCAGCAGGCTCAGGCAACGGGGCAGCCCGGCATCACCCGCTGCCAGATTCCAGAACTGAGGCGAAGAATCTTCCCCGGTTACGCCGGCCAGCAGGGTTCCCTGCTCGGTCTTCAATGTGGCAATCCGCACGTTGTGATCTCCTGCCGGGTCTGCTGCCCGGTTCCTGTGAGTGGTGGAAGATGCGTTTTCTTCTCGCGGCGCCTGCCTGTGGTGCCCCGCTGGCAGCGGCAGATCAGTCCTGCCAGATTCTGAGCGAAGCGGCGAACAGGGCCGCCAGTTTTGGTTCGCCCGCGGGAATGGGCGAGAGCTTCGTCACCCGGTG
>JAGQPV010000192.1 GCA_020426545.1 Planctomycetaceae bacterium | reverse complement strand
GGACCAATGGCAATGCAGGCCGTTTCAGTCGCTCAGACCATTTCCTGATGGTTCTCTCCGGTGAAGTATCTGTTCCACATTCGGATGGCCGGCACAGCCGGCCCTGCCTGAATTGGGCATTGAGTTCTGCTACATCGCTGCAACAGAAACTGAATAGACAACCCTCTACACATTGAGCAGGTCAGTCCGGGGCTCTGGCTGCTGGGATCAGGTGCCTTCCAGCGGGCGCAGTTCGGGAACGGGGGTCTGTTCCAGAATCTCCCGCAGGACGGGAAGCGGGTCGTCTCCGGTTACGGCCAGCCGCACGCCGAGTACGGGCGGAGCGATCTCCTGCACATCGGCCGGGGTGACGAAGTTCCGGCCGCGAAGCCAGGCCAGGGCCTGGGCGGTCCGCTGCCAGGTCAGCAGGCCGCGCGGACTGACTCCCAGCAGTACGTCGCGGTGCGTTCTGGTGGCGCTCGCCAGCCGAACCATATATCGCTGCACCGGAAGAGAAACCGGAATGGCGGCCACTTCGTTCTGCAGCTGGCACAGCTGGTGTGCCGAGAGGATCTGGGGCGTTTCCGGCGTGCTGTGCCCGTATTCCACCGCCCGGCTGAGCAGCTGCAGTTCGTCGTCCTCGGCCGGATAGCCGATCGACAGCTTCATCGCGAACCGGTCAAGCTGCGCTTCCGGCAGTGGATACGTGCCGTGGTGCTCGTGCGGGTTCTGCGTCGCGAGGACGAAGAATGTTTCTGCCAGAGGGTGGCCGCTGCCATCGACTGAGACCTGCCGTTCGGCCATTGCCTCCAGCAGTGCACTTTGCGTGCGGGGCGTGGTGCGGTTGATTTCGTCCGCCAGCAGGATGTCGGCAAACACCGGCCCGGGGCGGAATTCAAACTCCCGTGTCTTCTGGTTGAAAATGCTGAAGCCGGTGATGTCGGCCGGCAGCAGATCGGGAGTGCACTGCACGCGGCCGAACCGCCCCCCCGCTGCCTCGGCCAGTGCGCGGGCCAGCGTGGTTTTGCCCAGGCCTGGGCGGTCTTCAATCAGCAGATGTCCGCGGGCCAGCAGGCAGACGACCACCAGTTCCGTCACCTCCGGCTTGCCGCGCAGGACGGTATTCAGCACCGCCTGCAGTTCATCGACCAGCTGCCGGCTGTTGCTGGCTGCACCATGATCACCATTGTTCAACGTCGGAGCGGATGCACTCCGGTCGCCCGCGCTCCGGTCGCCGTTGCGGGGGGTGTGAACCGGGCTCTCTTGTATTCCGCCGTGTGTCACGGTGATTGCTCTTTCTGTCGGTGGGTGGAGCGCCATCTGAAGATCGGCCGCCAGGATCATCGGCTCCGGTGGGTCAGCCTGCCTGGCCGATGGCAGGCTGCGCAGTCTTTGTCAGGCTGGCCCGGTGCCGGATCAGTTCGCCCAGCCCCAGCCGGCACAGCACACAGCGGCACATCCGCCTCTGGCTGTGCGATGTCGCAACATCGCCAATGAGGTCTGCCGCCACGACATCCGGTGCCCAGGCGGCGGCTTCGGCCAGTGAGAGAACCTGCCTCAGTTCGGGCGGGCATCCTCCGGGCAGGCTGGCCAGATGCCTTTCGATCCAGGCCACGGCCGGGGTGCCCGGTGGCCGTTTCCAGCCGGCGCGGTTCAGCCTGCGATCGAGCAGCCGCACTGCCGCCAGCACTTCGCCCCGCCACGAATGATGCCGCCACAACCGCCAGCGCCATTCGTCCGCCGTGTCAGCCAGCCGGTTCCGCAGGAGAAAACACGTGATCGACAATGCGACGATCGACAGACACAGCAGCGGATGAGTCACCAGCCACAGCCCGGCGTTCACCACGGCCCTGCCCAGGCGGGCCAGCAGGCTCACCGGCGGGAGCAGCAGTTCGTAACCCGGGGTCGGTTCCAGCGGAATCCAGATGTCGCGGCCCAGGCTGATCTCGACCCAGAAGTGACCGTCGTCGGTACAGACTGGAGTATGCCTGGAGCGGACGTCATAACTCTCCGGTCGAACGTAGAAACCGCTGGCTATCCGCGTGCTGTATCCCAGCGACCGCAGCATCAGCGCCGCGGCCGTGGCGAACTGATAATCAGGACCGCGGCGGGCAGTGAACAGGAAATGCGAGACCGGGCTGGTGCAGTCGGTCGGTGGACGCTGTGCTGGATCGCACACGTACCCGCTGCGCAGCTGTGACATGACGGCATCCACCTGCGGCCAGCCCCTCGACAGACCGGCCGTCCACCGTGCCGCCAGTGAGCGGATTGCGGTCATGTGCGACGTATCCGGCAGCTGGCGGTACCGCAGTTCTCCCCATGCGGCCGGAGGGCCATTCTCCTCCAGTCGCCGCCGGTCGATGGTGCGGGACGCCACGTGAATCACCGTCTGCGGAGGAATCGATTCCCGCACCATCCGCAACTGGCCGTCGTGCGCCCAGGCGAACAGATCGGCCTGATCCACGAGGTCGATGTGGATTCCCGTCACGCAGGCAGGGGTGGGGATGCGGTCGGTCCGCAACCGGGCGATCTTTACCGCATGCGACTCGGCGGGGCCGGCGATATCCGCATCGATCCCGCGGGACAGGTCAAGCCACGGTTTCCCGTCAATTGTGCGGATGGCAAGCGGTGGCTTATTCGGTTCTGGCGAGTCGGAGTACCAGTCGATCCCGTCGAAGATGCTGCGAAGCTCCGTTCGCAGGTGCAGCGGTGTCCGTCCGGCGACGAAGAACAGGGCCTCGGTCGTGCGGTCGGCAATCCTGTCCCGGTGCTTGCCGCTGCTCTTCCGCAGCGTCGAAAACTCGCGTCCCGCCTGCTCGGACTTCGCCAGGTGCCGGTGAATGTCCATCATCAGTTCCGGCGGCAGGGCCATCGAGCGGTCCTGATTCCGCGGGCGAACCGGCTCGTCGTACAGCTCGTTAAACACGTCGTACAGGCCGGCCTCATTCGAGTCCATGAAGGGAGCGTCTTCAATGGGAGCGAAACTCTGGACCTGCCGGGTGCCGGCCACCAGCATGTCGCCGTCGCCCACGCCGCTGCGGGCCTCGGGCGAGAACTGCCCTGTCCCGCCGGACGTCGGCACCAGCCCCGGCAGGGCCTCGATGGCACTGCGGCCGGAGTGCGGGATGAGTACGATCGCCAGTACGGCCAGTGCGGGCAGCAGCAGGAACAGGGCCAGCGGCCGATGATGGCGGGTTTCATCGGCCAGACGGCCTTCGAGAGTGGACCAGTAGCTGCCCATCAGCCAGCCGACACCGCTCAGCGTGAACACGAACAGCAGCACGAGGAGAAAGGGATCGTCGCCCAGCGAAACGCAGAACAGGACCAGGAACACGCTCAGCGCCGCAGCCGTCCGCTGCAGGGCCGGCGTGAGAGCGACCGCCGCCAGAGTCAACGAGGCATTGCGGAACCCGGCCAGCATCAGCAGTTCCAGCGGGCGTCCCTCGCCGGTCAACAGGCGGTCCAGCGGATTGAGCAGAAATGGAGCGGCCCCCAGCAGCAGGATCAGCGGAAGCTGAACGGGGGACAGCTCTCCCGTCGGACTGTTCCACCGACAGGCCAGCCGCCCCACCCCGAACACCAGCAGCGTCTGAACGGCCAGAATGCCCAGGATCCACGTCCGCGACGCGGCCCCGTCTCCCGCGATGACTTCAAACCCCAGACTGCCCAGCAGGACCAGCAGCAGGATCATTCGGGGCGGTTGCCGGCGCCCGTTCCGGTCGCCATGAGAAGGTGCCGCACCAGCAGTCTGTTTAAACAGCATGACAGATCCTCCTCCATTCCCGCTGGAATTCCTGGAGAGAATCGCTCTGCCCCTTCAGCCACGCCACACCCCGGTGGCGGGGGCCGGCAGTCGGCTCGTCAGGGGGAACTCCGGCCGTGCGGCAGTTGCCGGAATCGAGTACGACAGTCAAAGTGGTGTCGGCCCCTCGCTGAAGGTAGGGCAGTTGATCGAGGTCGCGGTCAGTGGTGATCAGTACGCGAAGTCCGTCGCCGGACGCCTCGCGGCGAACAGCCGCCTGGGAGGGAGCCTCTGCCGTCCCCTCGTGCGGGAGGCGGGCCAGTGTATCGAAGGCCGCATGCAGTCCGGATGGACCGGGGCCAAGGGGAATCGCCCGGGATTCCAGCCACAGCACGACCGGAGCGTGTTCCGCATGCCAGGCACGACAGAGACTGGCTGCAATGCGAATCGCCCGGGCCAGCGTGCCCTGCGGACCCGGCAGGGAGTGCAGCCGGCTGTTTGTCTGCAGCACAATCTCCACCTGAGACAGCACCGCTGCCTGGCGTTCGCAGACGACCAGCCGGTCGTGACGGGCAGTCTGGGCCCAGTGAACCCGCCGGAGTGAATCTCCGTCGCGGAACGGCCGCGTACCAGTCATGTCGCCGAACTCACCCGCCAGATATTCCGAGAAACGGTCCGACTCCCGCGAAGTTCCGCAGGCATCCGGCAGGATGCTGACAGGAGTGGTGGCCGGCCACACCAGCAGCCGATTGTCCAGGTCAACGGGCCGTCCACACCGCCACAGCCCGAACGGGAAGCCGGTGCTGATTCGCGGGGTGCTGACAGGGTATTCGCCACAACAGGCCGGCCGAAATTCCCATCGCCAGCTGCTGGTCGACCAGCCGGGCACCCGCGAAAGTGCGGTCGCCGTGGTGTCGCCGAGTTGTGAGCCATTGTCGTCTGAAAGGTTGAAGCCGCCGTCGATCGTCAGTCCCCAGGCAGGCCACGGCCAGCGGGAGGTGATGGTGAGCACGGTTTGCACGGGCTCGCCCTCCGTCGAGCGGGACCGGTCGAACTCTATTCCGCACCGCAGCCCGCGAACGGTAATCCAGGGCCAGCAGCAACCCACCAGCAGTACGAAGACCACCGCCACCGTCACCACCCAGGCCACGGGTCGCAGCAGCAGGGCGAACCCGGAAGAGAGCAGACTCACCAGCACGAGGCAGGCCACCGGATGCTTGACCCAGTAGACCCATCGGTTGGCTGCGGGACAGAAGTCAACCGCCAGCAGCCGGCCAAGCCAGGCCATGGCGCCGCGTGAGTTCCGCTGCAGGTGATTCACAGATGCTGTCCTAATAGCCATTCGAATGCGTAAATGGTGCTGATGCAAACGGTATGCAGTTGGTGTCAGTGTGCGCGATGGCGGAATGCCTGTCAACAGCCCGATTGTGGATTACTGATGAAGACGTGGTGCTGCTGTTCGACACTCACCAGCAGCTTCGAGCACTGCCTCCGTGACTGACCCACCTCTATCCTCGTCCTCACCCGCAGCAGCAGGATCGACTTCGATGCTTCATTAATTGTGGACATCTGGAGGAAGGTGGCGGCTGAGTCCGAAGCCGGGGCCGACCCGCTGCGGTTTCCCTGACGGCGAGACCTGGTCCTTTCGCCGGTTACCTCAGTCGGGCGGGCGTCTGCAGTGATGGCACCGCTTGCACAATCACTCAGGGCATCTTTAACGGGCTGATGAGTGGGCATCGTGACTGGTCGGACGGCAAGGCCCGCGGCAGAACCTGCTACTTCCGCGACAGGGACGAAACCAGCCCGCTGGAACCGACGCGACTGATTCTGGAGCCGGATGACGTGCAGAAGCCGTCTGAGCATGCCGGTTGCTGGTGACTGCAATCAGAAAGGCAGCCTGGGCGGAATTCATGTGGCGGGTTCTGCTCCGTCAGGGCAGCGTCAGTTCCCCTCCAGGATCGAGGCCGTGGAACAGTGTCACGCCGCCCGCGCACTGGTCGCAGCGTGCCCCCCCCCGCAGTCCCCTGCCGGAAGGCAATCCTCCCGGAACTTCCCTCGGCGGCAATTCTACACCTTGACATGTAGAAAGAGGGCTGTAGAGTAGATTGCCTGCCTGAAGTTTCTGCCACAGAAGCGATGTCCGCCGGATTTGAGGGCCACACGCTGCCCTCTGTTCTCGTCTGTTTCTCCCGCCTGCTTTACGTCGAGGTTGATATGCTCAGTCCCCGCACCATGGAAATTGTCAGGGCTACCGCCCCCGCAGTTGCCCCGCTGGCCGAAACGATCACCCGTCGCTTCTACCAGCGAATGTTCGAGGGCAACCCCGAGGTCAAGGCCTTCTTCAATCAGGCCCACCAGCACTCTGGCGGGCAGCAGAAAGCTCTGGCCGGGGCGATCTGCGCCTACGCCTCGAACATCGACAACCTGGAAATCCTGGGGCCGGCCGTCGAACTCATCGCTCAGAAACACTGCTCGCTGGGGATTCAGCCGGAGCAGTATCCGATCGTCGGGAAGCATCTGCTGGCGGCGATCAGGGATGTGCTGGGGGATGCCGCAACTGACGAGGTGCTGGCGGCCTGGGGGGAAGCTTACGGGCTGCTCGCCGAGATCTGCATCGGCCGCGAAGCAGAGATTTACCGCGAGCAGGCGGAGGCACCGGGAGGCTGGAACGGTTACCGCAGGTTTACGGTTGCCGGGAAGAAGCCGGAGAGTGAGATTGTCACCTCGTTCTACCTCCGCCCAGCCGACGGAGGCGACCTGCCCCCGTTCCTGCCGGGGCAGTATCTGACGGTGAAGATCGACCATCCTGACACCCCCACGTCTCCGCGGAACTACAGTCTGTCCGACCGCCCCGGCACGGGCTACTACCGCATCAGCGTAAAGCGGGAGCCGAGTCTGCGGCCCGACGCGCCGGCGGGACTGATCTCCAGCTATCTGCACGATGCTGTTCAGGAAGGGGATGAACTGCAGATCGGGCCCCCCTGCGGGGAGTTCACTCTCGATCCGTCCGCTGCGGGCGAACGGCCGATTGTCCTGCTGGCTGGCGGGATCGGCGTTACGCCGCTGCTGTCGATGTTCAGGAGCCTGGTGCATCACGGGGTGGATGTCCCGATCTACTTCGTTCAGGCCGCGCGGAACAGCCGCGCGCATTCCTTCGCGGAGGAAGTTCGAGAGGCCGCCGCGGGCCGAGCGAATGTCCGCACCCACTGTCGCTACGACGCACCGCTGGCCGATGATCTGTCCAGCGGCCGCTGCGACAGCACCGGGCTGGTCGATGTTCCGTTCGTTCGGGAGCTGGTTGGCACGAACGACGCTGAATTCTACTTCTGCGGTCCCAAACCCTTTATGGCTGGACTGTACCGGGGCCTGATCGACTGGGGCGTCGATGTCTCGCGGATCCACTTCGAGTTCTTCGGTCCGCGGCAGGACATCATCACGCCCGAGCTGCAGGAAACCGCCTGAACTGCAGCACCGGGAACCGCTCCGGCTGGCGGCCTCCGGTTCTGTCTCCGGTCATTTGCAGTTCGGACCAGCGAAATCAGCCGTTCTCCAGGGCAGTGACCTGAGGTGATTTTTCTCCGGATGCGGGGAAAGGCGGATCAGAGCTTGTGCCGCTGCAATTCCTGCAGGAGCCCCTGGACCAGGGACCGCAACTGTTCCAGGGGCCGTTCCAGCCCGTCGAGTGTGCCGGAATGAGCGGCTGCTTCCAGTGTCCCGGTCAGTTCCTCGACGGAGGGAAGAACGAAGGGACGCAGGCAGCCTCTGATAGTGTGAGCGTTTCGCTCGACGGCTGCGGCGTCCTGTTCGGCCATCGCCCGTTCAAGCAGTCGCATGAGCTGCGGAAGCTCTTCCCGCACGGCGGCGGCCACCTCCGCCAGCAGCTGGCGGTCACCGTCCATTCCCGCCAGGGCTGCATTCCAGTCAGGCAGCGGTGGCTCGGGCAGCGGTGACTCAGGTGGGGTGGCAGGGCTGTCGCTGGTCTCTGTCGGATGAACGGCGGCCGCGGGAGTCACCACGTGGGCGATGACGCGGTTGAGCTCATTCCGCCGGATGGGTTTCGGAATGTAGTCGTCCATGCCGGCGGCGAGGCACCGCTCCCGATCGCCTTTGAGGGCGTGCGCTGTCATGGCCACGATGGGGACATGGCGATCACTGTCCGACTCCTGCCGGCGAATCTCGCGCGCCGCTTCCAGACCATCGAGCACCGGCATATTCACATCCATCAGCACGAGGTCGAACTCTCCCGCCGCCCACTGGTCGACGGCGGACTGACCATCCGCGGCGACCACGACATCGTGTCCCCATCTGGACAGAATGCCCACGGCGAGCTTCTGATTGACGAGGCTGTCTTCGGCGAGGAGTACCCGCAGCGGCCGAACCAGCGGCTGACCGGCCAGCGGATCAGGCTCGTCCGGTTCGTCCACCGGTTCCGTTCCGACTGCCTCACAGATGGCGTTCAGCAGTTCCGACTGTTTGGCGGGCTTGGTCAGCTGAGCGGAAACGCCGAGCGATCTGGCGATCTGTCCGTCGCCGTCCCGGTGCCCCGAAGTGAGTACGAGGACCGGCGTGCGGGCAAATTCCGGCATCCGGCGAACGTGGCTGAGAAACTCGAATCCATCCATGCCGGGCATCTGCACGTCGGTAATGATCAGCCGGATCCTGCGGCTGTTCGTGCTTTGTGTCTGCATTGCTTCGAGTGCGGCGGCCCCGCTGTCCGCCTTCAGCACGTCGAGCCCCCATGTCTCCAGCATTTCCGCGAGGATGAGACGATTCGTGGCGTTATCATCCACTACCAGAACGGTCAATCGGCCGAGGCGGGGACGCCTGTCACGGCGCACTCCCGGGACACCAGCAGCCCGTTCGAGGCAGACGGTAAAGGTGAAGGTGGTGCCGGTGCCGACCTCACTCTGCAGGGTGATTCCGCCTCCCATCCTGGCTGCCAGGCTGGCCGCGATCGACAGGCCCAGGCCGGTTCCACCAAACTGCCGGGTGGTTGACATGTCTGCCTGAGTAAAGGCATCGAAGATTTCGCATTGCCGGTCCTCCGGGATTCCGATGCCCGTGTCCCGCACACTGACATGCAGTTCGACGCTCTCTGCGTGAAGAGCCGGAGCGGTCACATCGACCACGACTTCTCCGTCTTTCGTGAACTTGATCGCGTTTCCCACCAGGTTGACCAGTATCTGGCGAATCCGTGTGGGATCTCCCTGCAGCCCGTCGGGAACTTCCGGCGAGACCCGCCAGGCGAGTTCCAGCCCCCGGGAATGGGCCCGGATGGAGATGGCCTTCAGCGCGTCTCCCAGCAGTTCCCGCAGTGAGAACGGGACCGATTCCAAAGTGACATGTCCCGATTCAATTCGGGAGAAGTCGAGAATTTCGTTGATTGTCTCCAGCAGCGAGTCCGCCGATTCCGCCACGGTCGACAGATAGTCCCGCTGGATCGACGACAGTTCCGTGTCGAGCACGAGTTCCGTCATGCCGATGATGGCGTTCATCGGAGTGCGAATTTCGTGGCTCATGGCAGCCAGGAAACTACTTTTGGCACGGTTGGCTTCGT
>JAGQPV010000191.1 GCA_020426545.1 Planctomycetaceae bacterium | reverse complement strand
AGAAAGCTTCGAAAAGAGCATCGCGGCCGTGCAGCGGTGGCGGTTCAAGAACAGCTTCATCTTCAAATACAGCCCGCGTCCCGGCACCCGGGCTTATGAGCTGTACCCCGATGACGTGCCCGAAGCGGACAAGCGGCGGCGGAACGTGGCCATGCTCGATGTGCAGAACCAGATCAGTGCGGAAGACAACGCGCAATTCATCGGCCGCACGGTCGAGGTGCTGGTCGAAGGCCCCAGCCGCTCGGCAGTGAAGGCCGGGGCGGCTCCGGTGCCTGGTGTGCCGGGTGCTCCCGATCCGTCGGTGCAGGGTTCCAGTCCCGAGACCGTTTCGCTCGACCTGGGAACGCCGCGGAAGAACAGCGAAGACCTGCCCCGCGACGACGCTCCGCATCAGCCGGGCAGTTCGCTTGCAGGCCAGCTGACTGGTCGCACCCGGTGTGACCGCATCGTGGTGTTTGATGCCAATCCCCGACTGGCGGGTGAGCTGGCTCGGATTGAAATCGAGGACTGCACGGCAACCACGCTCATCGGGCGGATCGTCACCCGCACGGTGCAGCACGGTTCGCACAACCTGTTGCCAATTCTCAGCTGAGTCCGTTCGCCGTGGTCTGCCGGACTGGCGCGTTGTCCCTGGAGGACTGCCGGTGTCTCAGCAAAGGGCGGGCCGTCGGTCGGTGAGTTGCCGAGCCGCTTCCCGGATTGCTGATGGGGCAGCCAGCTTCGGCAATAGACGTCTGTCTGCTGCGCCTGCGGCCTGGCGGTAATCGCCCGGTGTCGGCAGGGCCATCAGCCCCAGCACGGGAACAGCAGTCGCCGGCCATTCTGCACGATGCCGTATTCCCCGTGGATCGAGATCCACTACGAGCAGGCAGTCATTCGCTCCGGCATCCGGCAACTGGTCCAGCGGGGCTTCCCGGGTGATGAAGCCTGCTCCCCGCAGCACCTCAGCAGCATAGGCACGGAAGCAGCGGTCCGGGCTGCTCACCCGCACCATCCCGCGGTGTTCTGTCTGGTCTCCGTTTGTGCTGTCCTCAGGCTGCCAGCCGGCTGATGCGCTGTTGGCGGCTTCGCAGTCCGCGGCAAAGACTTCATCCGCACCGCCCGTCAACGGCAGGGGGCGAGCGGTGCCGGCGAGGACCTCCAGCTCGCGGGCGATACGCTGTGCAGCCAGCCGGACCGGAACATGAATCGCCGCCGGCCAGCAGCTGCCATGTCTCAGTTCGGATTCGCACCATACGCCGGCACAGCAGATCCAGCGGCACAGCGGGGCAGCACCCAGCAGTTTCCCCGCATCAGCGGCTGGAAACTCACCGGGGTACTCCTGCAGCACAAGGGCCAGTTCTGCAGTCCACCCGGGATCCCGCAGCCAGCTCAATGCTTCGCCGACATCCGCCGTCTGGCGAAGGGCGAGGTGACCGCTGTCTGTCAGTTCCTGCAGCCGGTTCCGCAGCGGCGCAAATTCGCAGCGGGCTACATGGCCCAGTACCAGGCAGGTCCGACTCGACACGAAAGGTTCCCTCCCTGGAACAGGCCACCGGCAGGCATCCGGCATTTCACCGGGTTCACCTGGGCATGCGAAATCAGGCGGGCGAGCCGCCTGCTCTCAGTTCCGCGAACCGAACACACAGGAAGCGGAGAATATCGCGAATGGAGATAATACCGGCTGGCCGGCCATCGGCATCGACAATCGGCATGTGACGGTAACCGCCCAGATCCATCGCATGCAGGGCATAAGCAATGGAATCATCTTCGCGAATGGTGGCCGGCTCGCGTGTCATGAATTCCGATACGGGATAATCCAGCGAATCGAGATCTCCTGAGATGCGGTTGAGCACGTCCCGTTCGGTGAAGATGCCGACCAGTTCATCGCTGACCTGCACCAGCAGGCAGCCAATGCGGCGGTCCACCATTTCCTGAATCGCCCCGCGAACCGGCATCGTGGCATGCACCATCACCGGCTTTGCGGGAGACAGCACGGTGACTTCGTGCCGCACGATAACCTGTTCCAGTTCCGAACCGGCCTCGTCAAACGCAACCAGTGAGGCATTGCAGGCTTCGCAGGAATCAATCCCGGCGATATTGTCGTGTCCGCAGTCAGGACAGATCATCTTCACCCTCCCTCGGGAACAGTTGCAGCAGATTTCCGCCGCTGAATCATTGCCGGTGAAGCCGTCCGGTGCAAGATTCCGTTCCGGAAGAGGGCGATTTCTACCCTGAAACCGCAGCAGGTTTCAACTGGCCCGGCTCAGAGGAGGCTGCCCCACGGCAGAGTTCGCCTCATCGGTGGCGGACTGCACCGACTGCACGGCAGGAAGTTTGAGTGTGAATGTGGTGCCCCGGCCCACCACGGTTTCCACGCGAATCCGCCCACGGTGCGATTCGATAATATCGCGGCACAGCGACAGGCCGAGTCCCGTCCCGCCCTGGCCCTGGTCATCAGCCTGCTTGGTCGAATAGAACGGGCTGAAGATCTGCGGCAGCTTCTCCGGAGGAATACCACCGCCCGTGTCCTGCACGGCAATCTCGGCGAAGCCGGTGTCGGTATTCTGGCTGATTTTCAACGTCAGCCGTCCACCCGGTTCCATGGCCTGCCGGGCATTGATAATCAGGTTGAGGAGCACCTGCTGAATCTGACTGGCATTGACCGAAGCCTGCGGATGGCTGGCAAACTGACGATCGACCGAGATGCGGTGTACCTGCAGATCCTTTTCCACCAGCACCAGCACGTCTTCCATCAGCTCGACCAGATCGCGCGGTTCCTGGCGGCTGCCGGAGCTGCGGGCATAAGACAGCATGCCGGTGGTGATGCGGGCGGCCCGCTGGCCAGCTGCCAGGATCTTGTCGAAGGATTTGTCCCGCATCGCATCATCGCGGTGACGCAGCCCCATTTTCGCGTAATTGATGACAGTCGTCAGGATGTTGTTGAACTCGTGCGTGATCGACGAGGCCAGCACTCCGACCGAGCTGAGCTTCTGGCATTCCTTCAGCTGCTGACGAAGCGATTCATTCTCTTCGGTCAGCTGGCGGATTCGATCCTGATCGGCGGGAGTCTGTGTCATCGGCGAAGCGTCCTCCATGATGAACTGGATGCGGCAACGGAACAGCGGGGTGCTCCGCCTTCACGTTTTCTGCGGCAAGGGCCGGCAGTGGTCTGCGGGCACCTGCCCGGAACAGGACGTGACAGACAGCAGTATCGGGTTCCCCGCGACCGTACTTCAGCAGCACCTGGCCGTCTCAGCATCGCATGGAAGGGCTCATCCGAATCCGGGAGGTCGTTCCGGTCAGCTGATGGGCGCAGATCTGGCTGTCTGCGGAAGATGCCACCGAGTTGACCGGCCGCAGCAGCAGCTTCAGGCGACAGCCTGTCCTGCCTGCTCTGCTTCGCCCCATGCTGGCTGCCGCTGCTTCGCGATCGATACAGCTTTCCCCAACAACGGAACCGGAACCACGGACTGATCGCCCGGCCTGATGACTGCCTGTCCCCCTTCCGCTGGCACGCCTCCCCTGCTGCCAGGCTCAGGTTCAGGCTCACATGGCTGCAGGTTTCACCTCAAGGGCACATGGAGCATCCGGTTCGGGCCGGAGCGGTTCCAGAGTGGGGACCAGTTCCTCCGGCTGCGGAGCAGAATAGATCGGCAGGCGGCTGATTTTCGAACTCCAGCCGGGCACTGGCGGCAGGATTGTCGTACGATCAGTGGAACGGCGTCCGCCATGTATTGACTGACCCCGCCGAGGAAAGCCTTCGATGGACAGTGGTTGTCACTTCGCATTTGCTGCCGATTCCCCGGGAGCTGGGTCCCGCCGCCGGCGAAACATGATGCTGGTGCTGCTGAGCCTGTGCGGCAGTGGGCTGCTGCAGCAGGCAGTGGCCGATGATCGTCCGCCAGCCGCGCAGTCTGCCGCCGGTAAACCGGCCGAGGCACAGTCTGCAGCACTGTTCAAAGAACAGATATATCCGCTGCTGCTGCGGAAGTGCGCAGCCTGTCACGGCGAGGAGTCTCAGGAAGGCCGGCTGCGGCTCGATGCCCGTTCCACAACGCTGGCGGGCGGAATCAGCGGGCCGGCCGTGGTGACCGGCAAACCGGAGGCCAGCCTGCTGTACCAGCGGATTCTCGGCGATGGCGACCTCGACCGCATGCCGCTGGATGAGGAACCGCTGACTGCAGCTCAGATCGAAGTGGTCCGTCGCTGGATCGAACTCGGAGCGGTCTGGCCACGAGACATCGGCCCGGAGGTCACCGCTCCCCGGAAACACTGGGCCTTCATTCCGCCAAAGCAACCGGCCGTGCCTGAGGTGAAGCAGACTTCGTGGCCGCATAACAGGATCGATCACTTCCTGCTGGCCCGGATGGAACAGGCTGGCATGGCGCCGTCCCCTCGGGCCGGGCGGGAACAGCTGATTCGCCGGGCGTCGCTGCATCTGACCGGTCTGCCACCGTCTCTGGCTGAGATCGATGACTTCCTGTCCGACGATCAGCCGGGAGCCTTTGCCCGTGTGGTCGACCGGCTGCTGGCTTCTCCCCGTTATGGCGAACGGTGGGCTGTGCCGTGGCTGGATGCGGCCCGCTATGCCGACAGCAACGGTTACCAGCGGGACGGCCGACGGGAAGCTTGGCCCTGGCGGGACTGGGTGGTTGCTGCTCTGAATGCCGACATGCCTTTCGACCAGTTTACGATTGAGCAGATTGCCGGTGACCTGCTGCCGGGGGCGACTCTGCTGCAGCGGGTCGCAACCGGGTTTCACCGGAACACCATGGCCAATGTGGAGGCCGGAACCGACCCGGAAGAAGAACATGTGCTGGCGATTCTTGATCGCGTCAATACCACCGGCACCGTGTGGCTGGGCCTGTCGCTGGAATGCGCCTCGTGCCACAACCACAAGTACGACCCGATTTCCCAGCGGGAATACTACCGCCTGTATGCCTTCTTCAGCGGGACGGAGAAGGAAATCGAAACCAATGGCACGGAGCGGGATTTCATCGGCCCGAAACTGCAGGTACCGCTCAGCAGAGAACAGCAGCAGCAGCGGGACCACCTGCAGGCCGAACTGAAACAGAAGCAGGCGGAGCGCACCCGGCTGCTGGCCACGCTCGATGAACAGCAGAGAAACTGGGAGCAGAACCTGCAGCTGCCCGGAGAGCGGATGGCCCGCGTATTCCGCCGGGGAGATTTTCTCAATCCCGGTGAAGCTGTTCGCCCGGGTACACCCGCCGTGCTCCCGCCCTTCCCCGCGGAAGCTCCCGCTACCCGGCTGGGCCTGGCCCGCTGGCTGGTTGATCCGGCCAATCCTCTGGTGGCCCGGGTGATTGTGAACCGGCAGTGGGCGGCCCTGTTCGGCCAGGGGCTGGTTCGCACTCCGGAAGACTTTGGCATTCAGGGCGAACGGCCGACTCATCCCGAACTGCTGGACTGGCTGGCCGTGGATTTTGTGCGGTCCGGCTGGTGTCTCAAACGGCTGCACCGGCAGATGGTGCTGTCGGCGGCCTGGCAGCAGTCGTCCCGCATCACACCCGAGTTAAGAAAACAGGACCCGACGAATCGCCTGCTGGCCCGCATGCAGCGGCTGCGGCTGCCGGCCGAACTGGTGCGGGATCATGTGCTGGCCGTCTCCGGTCTGCTCAGTCAGCGGATGGAAGGTCCGCCGGTGTTTCCGTACCAGCCGGATGGCGTCTGGAATCATATTGGGCGGGCCAGCAATCTGTGGCCTGCCAGTACGGGCACTGAAAAATGGCGGAGAGGCCTGTATGTGAACTGGCGGAGAACGGTGCCCTATCCCAGTTTCGTGAACTTCGATGCTCCCACCCGGGAGCAGTGCACCGTGCAGAGGTCGCAGTCGAGTACACCGCTGCAGGCTTTGACGCTGATGAACGACCCCGCCTATATGGAGGCGGCCGTCGCTCTGGCGGCCCGCCTGCTGAACGAACTGCCGGCGGAAGCCAGCGATGCGGACCGCGTGCAGCAGGGCTTCCGTCTGGCGACAGGCAGGCAGCCGTCGGCAGTCGAGATGAGAATCCTCGTGAACAGAGTCCAGGTGGAACGCACGGAGTACGCGGAAGACCCTCAGCGGGCTGAACTGCTCGTGAAGGACTTCCCGGTAACGGGGGGGCATGCTCCGCTTGCTCTGGCTCCGTGGGTCCATGTTGCCAGCGTGCTGTTGAACCTGGATGAAACCATTACCCGAAACTGACCTGGCCTTTCCGCACGCTCCCGCTGCCCGGGAAGAGCCTGCTCCCGGCGACATACTCGGTGAAAGCCCCGGTAACGGAATACAGCATGACTCCCGACCTCTCCCGCCTGATGACCGAGATCGGCCGTCGCGAGTTTCTCGGTGCCGGTACCGCTGGCCTGGCCGGCAGTGTGGCACTGCGAAGCCTGCTGGCCGACGACTCCGCAGCCGCAATCCCACCCGCGGGAGATTCGGGGATCGCTCCCGCGGACCCGCTGGCGGAGAAAAAGCCGCACTTTGCGCCCAGAGCGAAGCAGCTGATTTATCTGCACATGGTGGGGGCTCCGTCGCAGCTGGAGCTGTTCGACCATAAGCCCGTGCTGTCGCAGTACGATGGCCAGCCCTGTCCGGCGGAACTGCTGGAAGGGCAGCGATTCGCTTTTCTGAAGGCTAACCCCACGCTGATGGGGCCGCGGTTCGGGTTCTCTCAGCATGGGGAGTCGGGAGCGAGTCTGTCGGAACTGCTGCCACATCTGGCCCGTCAGGCGGACGACCTGGCAATCGTCCGTTCGCTGAAGACCGAGGAGTTCAACCACGGCCCGGCCCAGGTTTTCATGATGACGGGATTCGGGCGTCAGGGCCGCCCCAGCCTGGGATCCTGGCTGACGTATGGTCTGGGCAGTCCCAGTCGTAATCTGCCGGCCTTTGTCGTGCTGGTGACGGGCAAACAGCCGGGCGGTGGTTCGTCGCTGTGGGGCAGCGGGTTTCTGCCGTCGGTCTATCAGGGGGTGCAGTTCCGCACAAAGGGCGAACCGGTGCTGTTTGTCACCAATCCCAGAGGTATTGATCCGCCCGCCCGCCGCCGCATGCTGGATGACCTGGGTGCCTTGAACAGGCTGCAGCTGGAACAGACCGGCGATCCCGAGATTGCCACCCGGATTGCATCCTACGAACTGGCTTACCGCATGCAGACGGCTGTCCCCGACCTGATGGATGTCAGCGGAGAACCGAAGCACATTCAGGAACTGTATGGCATCGAAAGCGGTAAACCAGGCTTCGCCAGCAACTGCCTCCTGGCCCGCCGGCTGATCGAGCGCGGCGTGCGGTGTGTGCAGCTGTACGATCAGGGCTGGGACCACCACGGCAATATTGCCACCAGCCTGCCGAAGAAGTGCCGCGAGATCGACCAGCCCGTCGCCGCTCTGCTGCAGGACCTCAAACAGCGGGGCCTGCTGAAAGACACCCTGGTGGTGTGGGGGGGAGAGTTCGGCCGGACTCCCATGCTGCAGGGCAGCGCGGGGCCCAAAGCCGGCCGCGATCATCACAAGGACGCCTTCACTGTCTGGATGGCCGGCGGCGGAGTGCGGCCGGGGCAGACGATCGGCCGCACCGACGAGCTGGGCTACCACATCGTGGAAGATGCGGTGCACGTGAACGACTTTCACGCGACCCTGCTGCAGCTGATGGGACTGGAACATACGCGGCTCACCTGGCGATACCAGGGCCGCGATTTCCGGCTGACGGATGTGGGCGGAAACGTGGTGCGGAAACTGCTCGGCTGAGCAGTCTGCACCAGAAACCCAGGCTGGCAGCCAGAGTCAGACGCACCCAGACTCAGGCATGGGCACGACGCGAACCAGTCCGGGGAGCCGGTCCGGACTCAGGCCGTTGGTTCTGCCGTCGGTGTGACCCGCGTTCCCAGACGCTCGCCCCGAATGACCCGCTCGATGTTCCCCTCCTTGAGGTAGTTGAACACCACAATCGGGATCCCGTGCTCCATACAGTGATGGAAGGCCTGGGCATCCATCACCTTGAGCCCCTGCGACAGGACGTCGGCAAAGGTGATGTGCGAATAGCGGACCGCATGCGGGTTGAGTTCGGGATCTTCCGAAAAGACACCATCGACCCGTGTGCCCTTGAGCACGACATCGGCTTCGATTTCCCTGGCTCGCAGCGCGGCAGCGGTATCGGTCGTGACAAACGGGCTGCCCGTGCCGGCTGCCAGAATCACCACGCGGCCTTTTTCCAGATGACGGATGCACCGCCGCCGAATGAACGGCTCGGCGACGCCTTCCATCCGGATGGCGGACTGCACCCGCGTCTGCACATTCAGGTTTTCCAGGGCATCTTGCAGAGCCAGTGCATTGATCACGGTGGCCAGCATACCCATGTAATGCGCCGTGGCCGGGGCAATGGCATCGCTGATTTCCGAGAACTGACGTCCGCGGAGAATATTCCCTCCTCCACAGACGATGGCCAGTTCGACACCACTGGCAGCGACCCGCTGAATCTGCAGCGCCAGTGATTCGACTTCGGACATGCTGATGCCCGATTCGCCACGGCGGCAGAACGACTCGCCGCTGATCTTCAGGAGAACACGACGATAAACCGGCCCGGCTGAGCCTGCTTCGCTGTCATCGCTGGTTGCCGCCATGCAGACTGCTCTCCGTTCTGATCCTGGGATGCGGAATCGTGGTATGCGGCCGGTTCGGATTCTGCCCGGAGCATGATTCCGGCAGAGAAGAACTCGGCAGAGTCGACCGGTCCTGTCGGGAAGCGACCCGCTTCCCGACAGACCTGCAGACAGGAAAACAGCGGCCCGCGCCGGATCAGCCGGGTACGGACCGCTGCAATATTGCTCATGAACCCGCAGGAACCTGCCGGTGGGACCAGTCCCTTCGGCAGTTCAGCGGGCCTCAGCCAGCAAGCTCAGACGCCGACGCCGATGACCCAGCGGGTGAAACCCGTCGCCTTCAGGCCATGCTCGGCCAGTGCCTGACTGACCGTTTTGGCTTCCTCTTTGACGAAGGGCTGCATCGTCAGCACACCCTGCTCGATGTAAAAGTTCTTCATCCGCCCGTCGACCATCTTTTCGATGATGTTATCGGGCTTACCGGTCGCCTTCGCCTCTTCGGTGAGGCTGGTCCGCTCGGCAGCGACGGCTTCGGCGGGAAGATCTTCGGGAGCGACGACAGTCGACCGCATGGCGGCGATATGCATCGCCACGTCACGCAGAATGTCTTCGTTCTTTGCTTCTCCCTCGGCCTGCACAATCACGCCGGTCTTGCCGTCGTGATGCACGTAGCAGCCTGCCGGGCCGGCGACACGCACGATCCGGCTGATGACGATCTTCTCCCGGATGGTGCCGAC
>JAGQPV010000190.1 GCA_020426545.1 Planctomycetaceae bacterium | reverse complement strand
TAACGTCCTCTGACAGGGAACCGGGGGGAATTCCGCAGCTGGCAGCCACCATTCTTTCGGCGGCATTTCCTGCCGGACAGCACGGCAGTCACCGTTTCCACCAGCTGGCCCGTTCCGGCGGAATCCGCCCGATCCGCGAGGGGACAGATCGCCACAGCAGCCGGAGCCGGCAGCGAAATCAGACTGGCCAGCTCTGCCGGCAGCTGCTCGCTGTCTGAGGGGAACCGGCCACGACGAGGCCCCGCAGGAGTACCCGGAGCACGCCGAAAAACGACGTATCGTCCGGCTTCCGTAGAAGATCCCGGCTGTTCCAGCGGTCCGGCTGTCAAACCGGGGGGGCTGCGTTGTCTCTCTGCATTTTGCGGATCGTTCCCGCTGTGCTGCATCGACCGCCGGTTTCGGTGGCAAAACCGGGAGTGTCTCAGTGCTGTACGCCGGCCGCTAGTCGATAGGTGAGACTGCACGGAACGATTGCACGACAAATGCCGATTATTCCCGGTACACAGGTCGATCGCAATCTTCCGCAGGCTCCACGTGCTCCGTCAAGGTTGGATGCACGGCCTTTGGGCGCACTTGCTCGCCCGCACCAGCAGATGCACAGGGCAGAGACGCCCGGAGCACGACCCGGCCAGACTATGGGAGACAACGGAACGATGACTGTTCGACTCACACAACGTGCGGGACGATGCCTGCTGTGGGCCTCCGGCGTCCTCGCAGTTCAGCCGATGCCACTGGCAGCACAGGCAGCCCCTCCTTTCCCGGATTCCAATGCGCCCAGCATTCTGGACACCACGGCAGACAGAGAAGTCCGCCGGCTGCTGGCCACCCCGCCGCAGGCGGCTGTCCAGACGGCTGCTCAGCAGGGTCAGCCCGCTGGCCGCCCGGTGCAGACCAGCGGCACCACCGGGGCCAACAGTAAGGTCATGCAGGATCTGCAGCGGCTGTACCGTGAGAACGGCAAACAGATGCCGCAGATGAACGTGCCCGGTGCCACCGCTCCGGCGCAGCGGACGGCGGCCCGTCCTGCTCCCGCCCGGCGCGCCACCACGGCGAAACCGCAGTACCGGCCCGCCCCGCAGCAGCCAGCTGCCGCCCGACAGGCAAAGCCTGGATTTCTGCAGCGGATCTTCCCGTTCGCCCGGAAGTCTCCCAAACCACAGCCCCGGCAGCGTGTCGCACCGCAGCCCCGGCAGCGCGTAGCCCAGCCGAACCCGGTCCGGCTGGTTCAGCCTGGCACTCCGCAGGCTGCGCCTCAGGCGGCTCCGGCCAGTCAGTCTCCGCAGCTGCTGCCTTCCTTCGCGAAACAGGAACGGCAGCCGGCTCCGCAGCCGCCTGTCCTGACGGTTCCGCAGGCTGCCCCGCAGGCAGAAGTTGCCGGCAGCCAGGACAGTTTCGCTCCGGCCGCTCCGAATCCTCCCGGGATGACCCTCCCGCCCACGCCCGAGCTGCCCGCCGCCAATCCCCCGGTACTGAATGTGCCGGCCACGGCTGCCACCGCCGACCTGGGCAACCCGTTCCCGGAAGTCTCGGAGTCCGAAGCCGACAGCTCGATTCCCGGCGGCGAGTCGCCCTTCACCGGGCTGACACTGGACGACAGCGAGGAAACAGTCAGCGAGCCTTCGCCGCAGCCGATTCCGCTGCCGATTCCTGAGAATCGCCCGGAATTCGCCGCCGACGAAACGGAAGACCCGTTCGCCATTCCGGCCGAAACCAGAACAGCCGAAACGAAGCCGGCCGCGGAACCCGAATTCCGCCAGATTCCCGAGGAAGCCGACAGCACCCCCGAGCCGGCCGCACCGGTAGCTGCTCAGCCGGTGCCGCAGGAAGTGCCCGCTCTGAAAACCGCTGAAGCCAAACCTCAGCCCGAGCCGGCCCGGATGCCGACCCCGGCGACGGAAGCACAGGCCAGTGTGCCCGCCAGCCCGAAGCCGTCCGCCGATATCCAGAGCCGGATCGCCAAACTGGCGGAACGGAAAGACCAGACCGGTCTGAAAGGTTTCTGCCCGGTGGAACTGCGGGATTCCCGCAAACTGGTCGACAGCCAGCCGGAATTCAGCATGACCTGGCAGAAACGGACCTATCAGTTCTCCACGGCGGAAGCTCTGGAAAAGTTCCAGAAGGATCCTTCCCGCTACGCACCGGTCGCCAGCGGATACGATGTGATCGTGCTGGGGCACACGGGTGAGCGGATCGATGGTTCGCTGGACAATGCCATCTGGTATCACGACCGGCTGCACCTGTTCAGCAGCCGCCAGACGCTGGAAACCTTTGTGGAAACGCTCAATACCGTGACTCCCGCTTCCGCTGAGAAGTAAGCTGCAGAGGCAGGCCCCACCGGCCTGCCAGGGAAGTCCGGTTGATGACTTTCACTGTATCCCCGGCAGCAACTGTGGTTGCCGGGGATACAGTACGTTCAGGAGGTGCCGCCGGTACCAGGGGCACCGGGCCGAATGCCGGGGCATCTCTTTCGACAGCCAGACCAATCCTCTACGATGAAACAGGGAAGTCAGGCAGACTGTTCCGGCTTTTTTCCGGACAGCAGCCAGACCACCCCGCGAAGAGCCACCGAGACTGCCCGGCCCGGGTTTCCCGGCCACTGCCTGGTACCTCAGTCACTTCAGCCGAACAGCACAGCGATGATTATCCGATCGTCTTCTCCGCTTACCGAAGAACCCGCGGCCCCACCGGCCCTGCCCTGCGGCCTGGCCTCCTGTGCCGAAGGAAATCCGCAGTGTGAGGCCGCTCCGGGAAACTCGGAGACTACCAGCGACTGCTGTGGCCCGCCGATTCCGCCCGGGTGCCGGCTGGACAGCGATGATGAACCCGCCCCGGTTCCGCTGGACTGGCGGGACGTACACGCGGAAGTCCAGCGTCACGGCCGGGATGAACGCTGGCAGCACGACGGACGGCACCTGCAGACGCTCACCCTGGGCGAAGGGCCGCCGCTGTACCTGCCCTGTGGTCTCAGTGGCCGCAGCGAGCTGTTCTGCCTGCTGGCCTGGCTGCTGAAGGACAGTTTCCGCTGCGTGATGATCGACCTTCCCGCTCCGGCGCTGCGGGGCCGGCTTAACCGGGATGCCCCCCTGAACCAGCCCGTGGCCGATCTCCTCGATGTGATGGACCGGGCCGGTGACGAAACAGCAGTAGTCTATGGTGCCGGATTTTCCGGCCTGGTCGCCATCGAACTGACGCGGGCCGTCCCGCACCGGGTTGCCGGCCTGATTCTGCAGTCGGTCGGGTTTCAGCAGGAACTGTCGACGGCGGAGCGATTCCTGGCCCGCTGCGGACTGGTCCTTCCGTGGCTGCCCATTCGCCGCGTGCCGGCCGTGCAGACGATTCAGCTCCGCAACCATCGCATGTGGTTTCCTCCAGGTGCTGAAGACCGGTGGAACTACTGGGCTGATGCCGCTGGAACGACACCTGCGGGCGATGTCTCCCGCCGCCTGATTGCTGCCGACCGGTTGGCGGCTGCAGGTGGCCTGCCGGCCGGAGTTCCCGCCCAGGGAAAACGGATCGTGCCGGATTCGGTGCCCGTTCAGCTGTTGCGCACGGAAGGAGACGGCGAGCGGCTGGCCGGTGCCGCCGACCGGCTGACGGCTCAGCTGTCGAACCCCCGCATTGCCTGGATGGGCGGCTGCGGGCAACTGGCCTACCTGACGCATCCGCATCGAACAGCACGGCTGGTGCGGGAATTCGCCGCTCCCGAGACCACCGCATCTGCTGCCGGTGGTTGAGATCGCTGCACAAGTGGAACGGCAGGTCGTGGCGGCCCGTTTCGCCTGTCCGGCGGCCCCCGACGGTTCCCGTTCACCGGGCACATGGTGACAACCCGGCCTGATCCCCGGTGTTTCTGGCCGGCTGCATTGCAGCGGATGGCCTGATCCTGCATCCTGTGCTTCCCGGCAGCAGTGGAATTCCCGGACAGACAGCGACAGTCTGGCTGGCGCGGTCTTCCGCACAGGGTGCCGGGAACAATTCCGCGCCCGGCGGAACGGTCTCGCGGGTTGCCTGCTGCCCGTACCGCACGAGTGACTCCACCGCAGGCAGCCGCTGTCCACCCGGGAACGGCCGAGGCCACACCGCCCATCCGCTGACTGGAGCAGCCATGACCGACGATGCATCCGCCTCACTGCCCGAACCACTGGATGTGGTGGCCGTGGGCGCCCACCCGGATGATGTGGAAATTGCCTGCGGCGGGACACTGGCCCGGCTGGTGCAGCAGGGATACCGGGTGGGAATTGTCGATCTCACCGATGGCGAGCCCACACCTCTTTCTCCCGGCCCCGATGTTCGCCTGGAGGAAGCCCGGCAGGCGGCCGCCATTCTGGGTGTGCAGGTTCGCGAGACACTGCCGCTGCCCAACCGGCGTCTGTTTGACTGCTTCGAATCGCGGGTCGAGCTGGCGAAATTCTTCCGCCGTTACCGTCCCCGCATTGTGATCGGCATTGCGGACCGCACCCCCATGGCCTCGCCCGACCACTGGCAGGCCCGGCAGATTACCGACGCCGCCGTGTTCTACAGCCGGCTGACAAAATGGGACGAGCACTTCGATCATCTGCCGGTGCATACAGTGACCCGGCAGATCTGGTATCCGCTGGGTTTCCGAACCCTCACCATCCCCGACGCGGCCGGTCGGTTTGTCGTGGATATCGGGGACACTCTTGCAGTAAAATTAGAAGCGATCCGTGCTTACCAGACTCAGTTCCCACCGGCGAAGGAACACGTCTACGGTATGGTGGAAGCGCAGAATCGTCTGTATGGCAGCTCCGCCGGTTGTGAGGCGGGCGAAATGTTTCTGACATCCGTCACCCTGTGTGTGGATGACCTTGTGCAGGCTTTCAGTCCGGCTCCCCCGCCGGTCATACAGTAATCCGGCCAGTGGTGGCCCCGCGCCATTCCCGGCCCGTTCACATTGACTGATATGGCGGCCTGGCAGCGCACAGTAAAGAACAGATCTGGTACAACGTGGTGAATCGCATTCGCACTTTTTCAGGTCGTGCGGATTTGCGTAACGCTCACTCAGGAATCCGGCCCTCTCCGGGCAGTAACCGTCCAGAGGTTTTTCAGGCAGACTGGTAAGAACAGCAACCCCGCAGGCCCCCTGATCAGGGCTGGCCGCCCGGCTGCACCTCCCAGGACAATTCACTTCGGTAAGTTTTCATTATGGCTCAGTTACGGTCCGGATTTGTCAGCATCACGGGTAACTTCCGGGACAACAACGAAGATCGCTGTCTGGTTGACCCCAAAGGCCGGTATTTTCTCGTCTGCGACGGAATGGGCGGCCAGGCGGCTGGCGAAAAAGCCAGCGAAATGGCTGCTGAAATTGTGCCCCGCCAACTGGAGCAGACGCTCGATTTTGAAAATGCCACTCCGGAAGATGTCGTGGCCGCCATCGACCAGGCCGTTGCGGAAGCCAATTCCGAAATCATGGCGATGGGCAATCTCGACCCCAGCCTGCACCAGATGGGCACCACTATTGTCTTCCTGGTGGAAGCCGCCGGAAGCCTGTATGCCGGCGGTGTGGGCGACAGCCGGGTCTACCTGCTGCGAGGCGATGATTTCACCCAGTTGACGGTCGATCACTCGCTGACGCAGGCTCTGGTCGATGCCGGCACCATCAATGCCGAGGAAGCCGCTTCGCATCGCTACCGGAATGTGCTCTATCGGTACCTGGGCACCCGCGAAGGCGGGACCGGCACCAGCCCCCGTCAGCTGGAAATTCGACCGGGAGACCGCTTCCTGCTGTGTACCGATGGCGTCACCGACGGCACACCGGCCGAACGCCTGCTGACTCTGCTGCGGGATCACGACGATCCGCAGGCCGCTGCCGAAGCCATCGTGCAGGCCGCGGAAGAGGGCGGATCGAAAGACAACATCACTTGCGTGGTGACGCACGTCGTAGCCGACTGACTGCCCACCTGCCAGGCCCACCCCCTCACAGCTTCTCCAGGGGAAACTCCTGCCTTTCGCGGGTAATGTGGCCCGTGACCGGCGCACGCCCATCCGACGGAACTTCCGGCAGCCGGGAGATTTAAGACCGCCGCGCCACGCCGGGCAGCTGCCCGCCAGGATCCTGCTCTCGACACGGTTCCGCGCGGCTGCTAGATTCCCGCCCCTTCCTGATCGGCGGGGCTGTGCCCCGTTCGCATCGCCACATTTCAGTTTCAGCATTTCCCGGTCTGACTTCTGCTTCGTTTTCCGCTGCTGCGCCGGCACCCTTCTGCTGCGACAGCCTGGCTGAGAACAGCAGAAAAACCACGGAATCGTCCGGACTCCACCTCTCTCCCGGACGACCCGCCACACGGCCACACCACGACAGAACCGCTGCCCGACAGAGCGAACGGCTGGTGACCACACCGGCCTGACGGCTTCCTGCTGCCGGCAGATCCTGCCCGTCCACACAGCCCGACCGGGCTGAATGCCTGAATTCTGCGACTCATTTCCCCCAGTCCGCGAGACAGTTCCCGATGAAACTGAAGACTGGCCCCGCGTGCCTGCTCGCCGCACCACTGGCCGCTGCCCTGCTGGCAGCCAGCGGTTGCCGCACACTGACCTTCGACCCGTCCGACGTGGCCCTCAAGGACAGGTCCTCCGCCTCGTCCTCGCTGAAGGACCGCGCTGAGCGGGATGCGGAATCTACCGATCGCCAGGACCGGGGTGCCATTCGCCAGGCAGCGGCCTTTGACGACCGGGCCCCCTCCTCCGGAGCCATTCAGCAGATGGCCGCCTTCGCCGCTGCCGGCCCCAGCTCCGGACCAGCCGGATCCGTGGCCAGTCAGCTGAACCAGGCCCATGCCGCCGAATCCGCCGGCCGCCCGGAGCAGGCTCAGAAACTGTATCGCCAGGTGCTGCTGGAAGACCCGGCACATCCCGTGGCACATCACCGCCTGGGAGTCATCGCCGACCAGCAGGAAGATTACCGGACCGCCGAATTTCATTATCAGGCGGCCCTGCAGGCCAGTCCCTACGATGCCGACCTGCTGAGCGACCTGGGTTATTCCTACCTGCTGCAGGAGCGGCCCGCCGACAGCGAACGCACCCTGCGTGACGCACTGAGTATCGATCCCCGGCACAAACGGGCCCTCAACAACCTGGGCCTGCTGTATGCGAAACAGGGAGACGAATCCGCCGCTCTGGCTGTCTTCCGCCAGGCCGGCAGCGAAGCCGAGGCACAGGGCCGGCTGCAGCAGGTGCGGCAGCAGAATTCCTCCAGCGGGGCCACCGCTCCCGCCAGTCATTCCTTCGCCGGTCAACCAGGTGGACGTCCCCCGGCCTCCGCCACCGAACGCACCGACCCCCGTCTGGCCAATGCTCCGAACGATGCCACCCGCAACCTGCTGTCGATGATGCAGCAGGGCCGGCAGTCCGAGACTCAGCCTCCGGCCAGCAGCCCCCGTCAGCAGCCGGAACACGGTCTGGGGAATGCAACTCCCTGGCAGGGACGCCAGACCGCGGCTGCCGAACGGCAGACCGCCCACACGCCCGCTCATCGGTCGGCACAGCTTCAGCCGCGAACACCGGCCGTCGACCGCTATGTTCCCGATCACCAGCTGGCCGATGCCCTGCATCGGATTGACAGCGAACAACGACCCGCCACCAACTCCCGCAGGTCGCAGCACACCGGCCCCCGCGCCAGCGGATCCCCCGCGGGACCGTACAGCTCCGGAGCTTCCCTGCTGGGAGCAACCGCCGGAAATTCCCTTGGCGAACCCGTCTCGCACCTGAGCCCGGCCGATGCCGCCGCGTCAGAATCCATGCCGGTCCGGTTCCCCGCTAATGGCAACAGTCAGCCGGAATACGGTAATTCGTACTCCGGCCACCAGGTGACAGCCACTCGACCGGCCAGCCACGGCGATTATCCGCAGTCGTCCCGCTCGACCGGCGGCTTCACCCGGCATGCTCCGGAACCCCGTCCCGAAGGACAGTACCGGGACGCCGCCCCCGCCGACCAGTACAGCGGCGAACTGGCTCCCGATGCCGTGTGGCCTCCGCAGTCGTCCTCGTTCAACAGTGCCCGGTATTCGGACAGCTCCGCGGACAGCAACAGCCCGGTTCAGCCAGCCGCCTGGCAGCAGGGAGCGGGCGATCCCCGGCACTTTGCCGCCCAGCACTCTCCGAATCAGCAGGCGGATTCCACGATCCGTCAGCAGAACGCGGGCAGCTACCCCGCCGGGAATTATCAGGCCGGCAACCATCAGGCCGGCAATGGCCCGAACGGAAGCATGAATCAGCCAGGGCAGCCACCGTCCCGTCCATCGCAGAATGCCGGTGGCGAGTTGAGCCGCGCCGCCGCTCTGGCCGGCATGAATGCCGGGCCGGGAGTCGTGCTGCCCACCGTTTCAGCCACACCCCGCAGGCAGCCGGGAGAATCTCTGCGGCAGCTGCCGGGCAGCCGCTCGCAGATGGGCGGAGAACACTACCAGCAGCCACCCCGGTACATTGGCTCGGACGAATACGGCGAGACACCCCGCAGCATTCATCCCCAGCGTGGCATGGGTGTCGATTACAACCAGAGCTTCTCCGGCCAGCCCATGGCCTCCGAGATGAACTCCGCCATGGCCGAAGCACCCTACGGTGCTCCCCAGGGCAATGCGGCCGGTGGCCTGCCTCCGGCCCGGTATCAGTCCGCCCGGTCGGAACAGTACGGACAGGCAGAACAGTACGACCGGGGCGCCTATCCCGCGGAATCCCGTTCGCCGGGCCCGCAGTACTCCGCCCGGTATGGCAGCCAGCAGCATGCTGACTCGCAGACGGCCATGCAGGCTGCAAACGATGAATACCAGCAGATGCGGGACTCGCACGCGGGCCGCTACAACGCCGAACTGCAGCAGCTGCGGGAGGGCCGGTTCCTGCAGGAACGCCCCGGCATGAACGCGGTCAACCCGCAGTACGACGACGGACCGGTGATTTCCCCCGGCCGACCCGCCAGCACCATCAACGGCTACCCGCAGTCTGCCTCACAGTATGACGGGGGACCACAGTATGATAGCGGTAGCCCGCGAGCCTACAGCAGGTAAGCTGTCGGGCCGGTCGTTTCGGTCCGGTCTCCTGACCTCAGCGCCCCGTTCCAGCGGGAACACTGGTACAATCTTTCGCAGCAATCAGTCCGGCATTTCACGGTTGATCCGCCGGACTGTTCCCCACCGGGTTCCAGTGCTGCGGGAGATGCCATGCGTTCTGTGCTGCTGCTGTTTTTCCTCTGGTCCGCGATTCCTCTGTCGGCCGCTGCCGGCGAAGCGAAACCCACCACTGCCCCGCCGCGGCCGAATGTGCTGTTCCTGGCCATCGACGACCTCAACGACTGGGTCGGCTGTCTGGGCGGGCACCCGCAGGCGAAAACGCCGCACATCGACCGGCTGGCCGCCCGCGGCGTGCTGTTCGCCAGTGCCCACTGCCA
>JAGQPV010000018.1 GCA_020426545.1 Planctomycetaceae bacterium | reverse complement strand
CCACAGCGGCGGGTGCTGAAGCCTCTGCAGCGGGTTCTGGCCCGCGACTTCCGTCCAGAAGGTGTACCATACCCCTGCCCCGATAAACGCTCCCAGTCCCATGCTGAACAGCGAGTACCGCTGCGAATTTGGCTGCAGGGCCATATCTCGATTCCTGTCGAGTCGGTCGATGGTGCGAACTGGTATCAGCCAGTCCGGCTGGTTCTGAACAAGCTGTTGACGCGGCATGGGTGAAAACCTCCGTCCCGCCGTCGGGGTATCGTACCCGGTACAATGCTCAGTGCCGACTGTTTTCTTCCGGGCAGTGGCCGGTTCGCCGGAGAATCACGGCGGGTGGAACTGCCACCTGGTCTGTGGATGTCTCCGTGCGGCAGGGCTGGCTGTCCCCCGCGCGGGTCGGGGGCTCGCCCGGCGGCACCTCCTGCGGGAAAACGCCGAAACATCTGTTGTCAGCCAGTCGGCGAATCGAAAAAGTACTGTGCGGAGTGTTGAACATGAGACTGACTGACGAAGCAGCCGCCAGCAGCTGGCCCAGAATTGTGATGGGTCGGCCGCTGTGTGAGGCAGTCCATCCGCCTGTCGGTGCTTCAGGCATACTGCGGGAGAGGCAGTTCAGACATGGAATTTCTGAAGCAGACATTCAGCGAGTTTTCTCAGGATAAATGCACCACGCTCGCAGCGGCGCTGGCGTATTACACCGCCTTCGCCCTGCCTCCGCTGCTGTACCTGCTATTGACCGTGCTGACATACAGCATGTCGGTCGTATATGAGTCGGAGCAGGCGGAAGAGCGTGCGCAGCAGCTGCTGACCTCCGAAGCGGCGCAGATGATGGGCAACCGGGCGGCGGCCGATCAGATCGATACCATCATCGAAAAGAATGAGAAGTCGGAAGGTAAATGGTGGAAGACGCTGATCAGCTTTGCCGGCATCATTTTTGGTGCGACGGGCGTGGTGGCGGCCCTGCAGGCGGCGCTGAATCAGGTATGGAGCGTGAAACCCGATCCGGAGTCGGCCGGCATCCTCGACATGCTGCAGAAGCGGCTGCTGTCATTCGGCATGATTCTTGGTCTGGGGTTTCTCCTGCTGGTGTCGCTGGTGGTTTCCTCGGTCCTTGCCGGCCTGGGAAATCAGATCGGGGGTCTCATTGGCTTGTCGGGCGGGCTGGCTGAAGGACTGAACTTCCTGGTCCAGGCGGCGGTGGTGTTCGTCATCTTTACGGCGATTTTCAAATTCATGCCCGATGCGGAGGTGGAACTGCGGGACGTGTTTGTGGGCGCCGGCCTGACAACCGTGCTGTTCCTCGCGGGGCGGGCGGCCATGCAGGTGTATTTCTCCTACAGCGAACCCGGCGCGCAGCTGGGCGCAGCGGCAGCCTCGCTGGCGGTGCTGCTGGTGTGGGTGTACTACTCCGCGATGATTGTGCTGCTGGGGGCCGAAGCGACGCAGGTGTATGCCCTCCGGTATGGCAGCGGCATTCAGCCCGAGCGCGGCGCGGTGCGGGTGGTGGAACAGGTCGAGCGGCCGGAGGACGGGGCACCCAGTGCCGGTTAGTCCGAACGGCAGCAGCGATACCGCCAGCCTGATTAAGCCGGGCTGTCCCACGGGACGGTCAGCTGCATTTCCTCCGCGAGTTCCGCCAGCTTTGCGGCGTGATCGCGGTGAATGGGAATTCCCGATTCCCGCCATCTGGCGGCCCGTTCGTATTCCAGTTCGCCGGGCAGCTTCACGCGGTCGGTTCCTGTGGCCGGGGGCAGCTCGCGGATGGCGGCTGAGGTGCTGTCGAGTTCCGCGAAGAACTGGTCCGCATCGCCGAACAGGGCCGGGTTGATGCAGTAGAAGAAATGCTCCGAGCCATCTTTGGCGATGGACCACGTCTTGTGCAGCGGCATTCGCTGGCCCACCAGCGGGCCGGCCAGCACGGACGACAGGAAGGCCAGGCCGTAGCCCCGGGCTCCGGCAGCCGGCAGCAGTGTCTTCGCGGCGTGGGGATCGGTGGTGGGCTGGCCTTCGGCATCGAGGGCCCAGCCTGCCGGCATCTGTCCGCCGTACAGTTTGAGGCTGTCGATCCGTCCCCAGGCGACTTCGGCACAGGCCATGTCGAGTACGAAGGGCGGGCCCTGTCGGGAGGGAACCCCCCAGGCCTGAGCGTTGTTGGCTGTTGCCGGGGCGGTGCTGCCGAATGCGGCCACGGTGGCCGGGCCGGTGCTGGTGGTGCAGAAGCTGATCATGCCGGCTTCGGCGGCCAGCATGGCATACACCCCGGCGGCACCGAAGTGCTGGCTGTGCCGCACCGCCACCGTACCCGTGCCCACGTCTTTCGCTTTGCGGATCGCCAGCTGCATGCCGCGGGTGGCGGCCACATGGCCGAGGCCCCCGCCGCCGTTGAGAACGGCGATCGCCGGCGTATCGACCTCGGTCAGAATGGTGGCCCGCGGGTCGATGCCCCCGTGGTCGATATCGGCCAGATAACGGGCGATGGCCCGGCTGCCGTGTGAATGAATCCCCCGGAGGTCGGCTTCGACCATCCGCTGCGCGCCGACTTTGGCTTCGGCAGCAAACATTCCCTTCTTAACCAGCATCTGTCGGAGCAGGTCGGTCAGGCCATCAGCGGGAACGAGGACTTCCTGGCCGGGGTCCTGGGGGATGTCGGTTGTACCGGGAGCGGACATGCGGCGGCTGCCTTGCAGGGGTTCTGGTGCTGCGAACACCACAGAACGCGGTTGGATGTTGCGGCAGGACGACGTGCAGTATGACATCCCCGTGGATGCAAAGAAAATGATCGCCGGCTGGAATTCCGCTACTCCGCCTGCAGTCCGGGGCGATTGATGCTGAGGAATTCCACGGGCAGGCGGGTGGAACCCGTGGTGGCCAGGTCGGCCAGTGCTTCACCCAGCACCGAGGCAAACTTGAAACCATGCCCGGAAAATCCGCCGGCGAACAGCACCCGCTGGCTGCCGGGCAGCCGGTCGATCACAAAGTGATGGTCGGGCGAGTGGGTATACATGCAGATGGAGTGTTTCACGGGGTCGGAGCCGACTCCTGGCAGGCACCGAGCGAGGAAATCCGTCAGCGGAGCGACATCTTCCGAATGCAGTTCACGGTCCAGCTGCAGCGGATCGGCCACGGGTTCTCCGCCCGAATGGCAGGCGACTTTGCAGGTACTCCCGTCGAAGCTGGGAAACCCGTAGAAGATGCCGGTATCCAGCTCGAAGTAGAAGGCCGGAGCGCCGCTGCCCGCGGCATATTCCGGGCCGGCCGCGGGAAACCAGACCTGCGACTTGCGGACCACCGACAGTGGAACCGGCAGGTTTTTCGTCACGCGGCTGCTCCAGGCGCCGGCTGTCAGAATCAGGCATTTGGCTTCCCGCACGCCACGGGTCGTGCGGATCTGCACGTGACCCGGGTGTTCCGTCCAGTCGAGCAGCGCCTCGCCGAAGCTGGCATCGCCACCATGGGCCTTGCCCCGCTGCACATGAGCGGCGACACAGTCTTCCACCATCAGGCAGCCGGCATCCTGTTCCAGCACGGCTTCCATTCCCGGGGGAAGATTCAGACCGGGAAACCGCCGGGAGACTTCCTCACGGGACAGGGACTGAATATCGACGTTGTACCGTTCGGCGGCCAGCAGCGAGCCCCGCACGGCATCGCTGTCGGGGGTTCCACACAGGACGAGCGGCAGGCGGTACAGCAGGTGTTTGCCGGATTCCTTCTGCAGTTCATCCCACAGATCGAAGGCCCGCAGCACCAGCGGAATGTAATCCGGGTGCTCGATATACGCCTTGCGGATCATTCGCGATTCGCCATGCGAACTGCCGCGGTCGTGCGCCAGGCCGAACCGTTCCAGACCCACGACCGAAACTCCGCGGCGGGCGAGATGATAGAACGCCCCGCTGCCGAGTCCGCCCAGACCGGCGACGACCACTTCGCTGCTGTTCATGGAAGCCCTCCCTGGCCCGGACAGGGCCTGAACCAGGACCGGGCGATCTATCAATTGAGATCGATCCCGTTCCAGTTGCTGCACTGCAACGGAAGTGACTGGACAATCCTGGCAGGTCCGGCCGTTCGAATGGGAAAAGATATTTCGCCGCAAAGATCCGCCAGGCGATGGCCTGACCGGCTGATACCGACCGTATTGGCATTGGTCAATCGAAGATGGCCGGCACAGCCGGCCCTGCTGTCCGGATACAGAATATCGCCGGGATTACCATCCGGGGTGTTCTGCTGCCAGAGGAGATCGCTTGCCGGCCTGCTGCGGAAACCCGGTTACAGGAACGACGCGGCGATGCCGTTGGTTGCCCGGGCCAGCCAGCGGCCGTGAGGTTCCTGCGGGCGGCTGGTCAGCAGGACGGCCCACGTTTTCTGGGCGGGGTCGACCCACAGGACGGTTCCGGTCGCTCCCCAGTGCCCGTAGGTCCGCGGGCCGAGCAGGTCGCCGAAGTTGGCGGAGTGATCGGGCCAGTTGAGCCGCCAGCCCAGCCCCCACGGACGGGTTCTGCGGTCGATTTCGGGAACTTCCCGCATGGCGGCCAGCTGGTTGCGGGTGGCGGCTGCTACAGAGGCCCGGCTGAGAATCTGTCGCTCGCCGAAACGTCCCTCCCCGGCCATCATGCGGGCAAAGGCCGCCAGGTCGAGTGGTGTCGTCAGCAGCCCGCCCCACGGCGCGCCGAGCGTACGCCAGTAGTGGCTGTTCCAGCCCCAGTCCGATTCCGCTCCGTACTGCTCGGGCGGTTCGATCTCGACAATCCGGGCGGTGCGGGGTTCGCTGCCATCGCCCGGGTCAAACCAGCTCTCGGGGGCGCCGAGGGCCGTATCGTGCATGCCCAGCGGTTCGAACAGCTCCCGCCGTACAAACTCTCCGCAGGGCATCCCGCTCAGTCGCTGGATGATTTCGCCCAGAACGCAGAAGCCCATGCTCTGGTACTTCACCCCCCGGCCCGGCGGGAAGTCCGGGCGAATCTCGAAGATTTCTTCCACAAACTTTGTGAGCGGGGCGTGCACCGCCCGCAGCTGCTGGTTGTTGGGCAGCATGTCGGGCAGGCCGGAGGAATGCGTCATCAGGTGCCGCACCGTCGTGCCGATTTTCCCGTTGCGGCCGAAGCCGGGCAGGTGCTCCTGCACGCGGTCATCCAGCGAGAGCAGCCCCCGTTCCACCAGCAGCAGCGCGGCCATGGCGACGACGGGCTTGGTGATGGAGGCGATCAGAAAGATGGCGTCTTCGCGAATGGCGGGGGCGGTTTCCCCCGGAGACTGCTTTCCGAACAGATACGGACCGCAGGCCAGGCCGTCCCGTCCGGCAATGACAGCAGCTGCCGGCAGCTCTCCCGCCGCCGACCAGTTTTCGAGTGTGGCCAGCGTCTGATTCCAGCGGACGGGATCCAGCCCGACAGCCTCCGCAGTTGCCCGTTCCAGCATGTGCCGCCTCGCAATCCGTATCGCCGATTTCTCTGTTTTTCTGTGGTCGTCTAGATCGCCGTCTGAGCTGTCGTCTCGGTCGCAGTCAGGCGGGCTGCGGGCCCTCAGCCGGTCTGCTGGTCGGCCAGCTTTCGCAGCCGGGCCAGTTCGGCCGTGATGCCGATAGTGCCCAGCTGGGCGACGGAGCCAAAGTTGACCAGCCGGTAACCCTGTTCGATAGCCAGGGCACAGCGGTCGACGCTGCCGAAGGTGATGCCGGCTGCCTTGCCATGTGCGGCGATGCGGGCGGGGAACTCTTCCAGCAGTTTCTCGACCTTCGGGTGGCCCAGCTGGCCGATCACACCCAGCGAGGCTGACAGATCGGCCGGGCCGGCGAACACAATATCCACACCTTCCACCGCGGCGATCTCGTCGAGGTTCCTGATTCCGTCGGGAGATTCAATCTGCACGATGACGCAGGTCTCCTGGTTGGCGACGGGCAGGTAGTCGTTCCAGGAGACGCCCATCATGGCGGTCCACAGCGGCGAAACCCCGCGGGAGCCTTCGGGCGGGTACTTCGCATACTCCACCGCGCGGCGGGCCTGTTCCGCGTTATCCACCTGCGGCACCATGATCGCACTGGCGCCGATATCGAGGGACTGTTTGATATGGCCCGGGTCGAGATTGGGTACGCGAATCAGGGGGACGCAGTCCTTCTGCCGGCACATGATCGGCACGTTGCGGACTTCATTCGGGCCGTAGGGCCGGTGCTCCAGGTCGATCCACAGAAAGTCGATGCCGCAGTCGATGCTGAAACGGGCCAGCAGGTCGGAGGCATCCGGCAGGGCCACGCCGAGGGCTGTCCGGCCTTCAGCCAGCAGAGTCTTTACCCGGTTTTCAAACATGAAGTGGATCCACAGCTGGTGTCAGGGTTCAGAGAAGAGGAGACCTGCCGCACTGCAGCAGTCTGTCATTCGGGCGGCATGCTTTCCGGGCGGTTCGCTTTCCGGCTGTCTTTCTCAGGGCAGCATGACCCGGCCGCCGCTGGCGACGAGCGTCTGCCCGGTGGTGAAGCTGGAGGCATCGGACAGGAGGAAGAACACGGTCTCCGCGATTTCCTCCGGTTTTCCCAGCCGGCAGATGGGTGTGGACTGCACGATTTCATCCAGCCGGGACTGTTCGACTCCGGAAATGATCTCGGTATCGATCAGCCCGGGAGCGACCGCGTTGACCCGCACATTGCCGGAGGCCAGTGCTTCGGCCAGGCTGCGTGTCAGCCCGATCAGCCCGGCTTTGCTGGCGGCATAGGCGATGGACATGGGCCGGGGCCGCAGCCCCGAGATGGAGGAAATATTGACGATGCGGCCCCAGCCACGGGACAGCATGCCGTCTTTCACTGCCCAGGAGACCAGCCACGGGCCGGTGAGATTGACGGCCAGAGTGCGGTTCCACAGTTCGAGGGGCAGGCTGGTATGCGGAGTGTGTTCGAAGATGCCCGCGTTATTCACCAGCAGATCAACCGGGCCCAGTTCGGTTTCCGTCTGGCGGACCAGTCGTTCGACCTGGTCGGGGTCGCTGACATCCGCCTGAAGGGCAATCGCCTGGCCGCCCGCACTCTGAATCTGGGCGACGGTTTCTTCAGCAGCCGCTGCAGAAGAGGTGTAGTTGACGGCGACCTTTGCACCGGCTGCTGCCAGCCGCACGCAGCAGGCCCGGCCAATTCCGCGGCTGCCTCCGGTCACCAGTGCCGTTCGTCCGGAAAATTCCTGAGTACTCACTGGGTCGGCATGTCCTGTGATGAAGGGGCCCGGCTGGTGCCGGCAGCCCCGGATTCCTGTGATCAGGCCCGAATCAGGAATCATCGTGCCGGCCAGTGGCCTGGAATGCAACATTGGCCTGGAATGCGGGCTGTGCGCGGCTTCTCTGCTGTGCTTCTTCTGAGTGCCTGGTTCTGCATACTGCTGCCGTGGCGAGTCTGCTTCCCTTTCTTCTCTTTGTCTTCTTCTTATTCCTGTCCCGACTGCTGACGGCGGCCAGTGGTGGCGATCTGCAGCGATAGCGATCTGCAGCGATAGCGATCTGCAGTGATAGTGCTCTGCGAGGGTGATCAGGATTCGCAGGGAGGGTTCTGCCTGTCCGGGGGTTTTGGCCACCCGCAATCAGCGGGCTGGCCGGGAGGTTCCCGATTTCCAGGAAAACTTTTGAAAATTGTCCGGACACTCTGGAAGATGGCCATCGCAACTGCGTTTATTGTGGTGTGGACACTGAGAGTCACCGGGGCAGAAACAAAGACAGCAGACTGCGATCAATTCCTGACGAGGGAATTCGAGCTAAGATGCGGTGCTGTGACCGGGGCCCTGCAGAGAAACATGTATTGCGATGCGTAGCGAGTAAGTGTTTATCCGCAAGCCCCTGCCGCACACAACCGGGTGTGGCCTGATTCGACTGGCTGGCAGCCATTGCTGGCCTGGTCGCAGGTTTTCGGAAATTCTTGAGAACAGGACGGGCCTGAACTCTCTGACGACAGATACTTGAGAAAGGTTGTGGCATGAAGGCAGCAAAAGTTCTGACGATTTTCGGCGGACTGGCGATTGCATTCTCCTTCAGCGGTGGTGCTGAAGTGGATGCCGGTTCTTATGGCGGGTGGAACTACTACGGAAGCCGTGGTTACTACTACAGCACCTACAACTACACCCCCACCCGCTACCACTACTGCGTGTACTACCCCAGCAAGCCGCGGTACACCTACTACTACAACCCGTACAGCCAGAGCTACTGGGGCCGCTACGACCTGCAGGGCAAGCCGGGCGCCGAGTACTCGCTGCTGGCCGAGAAGGATCGCAAGAAGACGCTGAGTGACATCCCCGAGAGCGCCTTCCCCGAACCGGGTGCTCTGCCGAAGATCGACGATCCGGAAGCAAACGGCGCCACTCTGGACGCTCCTCCGGCTCCTCCGGAAACCAACTGAGCAGTTGCTGACTGACCGGAAACCGGCTGTCACCTGCCTCAGGCGGGCCGGTGGCGGCAAACGGGTCACATCAGCTGATGTGGCCCGGAATTCCGGAACAGCATGGAGTCACTCAACTCGTCTCTGTGCTGCCTGATGCGGTGCTGCTGTCTGCGAATACTGCACAATTTCTGCAGGGTTTTGTGCGGCTTTCGCCGGAAAGCAGACCTGTCTGGCTGGTGGATTGCGATGTTGAGCCATGACGGGGCAGCCACCCTGTCATCACGAGCCGGACAGCAGCCTCCCCTGCTGTCTGGCTTATTTTATGCGCGGTGACGGAAGGGCATTGTTTCGAACTCGCGGGGGTCTGCTTCCGGCGGCCTGGCGGCGACCTCAGTTCGCCTGCTTCATCCAGGCAGCGGTCGCGGCCAGCCCGTCATCCAGACTGAACGGCGGCTGCCAGTCGAGTTCCTGCTGAATCCGGCTGCTGTCGACCGTCAGCGAACCCAGCAGCCGTTCCGCTGTCGTGCTGCGTCCGGTGAGGCGGGCGGCCGTGCGGATGACAGAGGCCGGTGCCGGCACCAGCCACGTTCTCCGGCCGAAGGCCTGACCCATCCGCTGGAGCAGCTCCGCCAGAGAAACTTCTTCGCCATCGCTGACGAGGTAGGTCTTCCCGGCGGCGGCGGGGTGAACCGCGCACTGGATCAGAGCATCGGCCAGGTTGTCCACATAGATCAGGCTGCGGCGACTGGCCAGACGCGGGAGCGGCAGGCCCCGCTGCACGGCCCGGAACATGGTCAGCAGGCGTCCCACCTGCCCCGGACCGAAGACGGGCGGTGGCCGCAGGATGGTGACTTCCAGGCCGGTTTCGCGGGCCAGTTCCGTCAGCGCCTGTTCCGCGTCGAGTTTGCTCCGACCGTAGGGGCTGTCCGGCGCGCAGGCCGACTGTTCCGTCAGCCGCTCGGGCCACAGTGTTCTCATGGAGTGGATCGAACTGACGTATACAAACCGTCGAACCTGCCCGGCGCAGGCCCGGGCCAGTGTCAGGGTGGCACCGGTATTCATCCGCTGGTATTCGCGTTCAGGATCCGCAGCTGTTTCCTGCATCTGATGCACGCGGGCCGCCAGGTGAATGATGGCATCCGTGCCGTCGAACAGCGCGGCGTCCCATGCGGTCTCCGGGCAGAGATCGCCGGTTTCCACAACTTGGGCTGCCTTCAGCGCCGCATGTTCCTTCCGGGCCTGGCGGACAGCCGCAATCACCCGGTGGCCCTGCTCCGACGCCAGATGGCACAGTCGCCGACCGACAAAGCCCGTGGCTCCGGTGACCAGAATCTGCGACATGAACACGGCTCCTGGCAGTCAAGGAGGGCCTGCGGACAGGCCGGTGAGGTCAGCGGCAGCGGTCCGCAACTGTCGCTCTGGACTGGTGGCAATGCGTGGAGCGGGGCAGGCCTCTACCGGCTCCGTCTCCATCGGTCTGGCGGAGTTTATCGAAGTCCTGCCGACCGATCGATGGAGATTCGCGATCGCGATTCGGCTGGCCTGGCTCTGTGGGTGATCGACGGGTCTCCGGTCGAGCGGCCTCTGCTGCAGCGATCATGAGCAGGCCCGTCTTCAGGGAACAAAGTTCCCCATGGCCGAACGCCGGGGCCGACAGGAACCACCCTGCCCTGCCTGCCGGAAAATAACTGCGGTTTTCGTGGACAGCCTCGTCTCATATTCTTCGCGGGCTGGACGGGTTCCCCAACCGCGACCGGCTCGAACCTTATGGGAACTCCGGCTCGGGCGAAGCGGGGCGATCCTCCGGTGGGTTCCGCGGAGGCTGCTGCATCACGTTGTGGCGGCTCCCGTGGGCCAGTTGTTCGCTGGTATTTTCGGGGTTTGCCCTGTTCCTGCTCTATCGTTTAACCACCCTTCACCGCAGGATAATTCTCGATGCTCGCATCTGGCAGCAGCTTTCCGACGGAACCGGACCGGGATTTCGCGCCGTCAGCCGGCACGGTGGCCCTCACCGGAGCCAGCGGATTCGTGGGTCGGCATCTGGTGCGGTCGCTGCTGGATTCCAATGTGGCCGCTGTCCGTCAGCTGGTTCATCGTTCAGACCCGGCCCTGTCTTCCTCCGGAACAGCCGGGCAGCTGTTTCGTGGCAGCCTGCTCGAACCGGCCTCGCTGACGGGTTTTGTGCAGCCGGGCGATACGGTTGTCAATCTGGCGTTTCTGGCCGGGGGCTCTCCCGAAGAGAACCTCCGCTGTGCCGAAAGTCTGGCGGATGCCTGCATTGCCGGTCGGGCGGGACGGCTGATTCACTGCAGCACCGCCGTGGTGACCGGGCACTGTGATGAGCGGGTCATTCGGGAAGAAACGCCCTGCCAGCCCTGCACCCCGTACGAGCAGGTGAAACTGGAGATCGAGCAGGTCCTGCAGGAGAAATGCAGCGGCCTTATGCCGGTGGAGATCCTGCGGCCGACGGCCGTTTTCGGGCCGGGAGGCCGCAACCTGATCAAACTGGCGAACGAAGTCTGCCACGGGGGGCAGCTGGTGAACTACCTGCGGGAATCGGTTCACGGCTCCCGGCGGATGAACGCTGTGGGAATTGAAAACGTAGTGGCCGCCCTGCTGTTTCTGATTCAGCAGCCAGCGGGTGCTGAGGGATCGATCAACATCATTTCGGACGATGAATACCCGGAAAACAACTATCTTGAGATCGCCGAGTACTTCGCCAGCCGCTTTGGCCAGCGGCACCGCAGTTTTCCGCGGCTGCCGGTGCCGGGTTCTCTGCTGACGGCCCTGCTGCGACTGGCCGGCCGGCCGGGTTATTCTCCGCAGCGGGTCTGGGACTGCAGTCACTTGCTCAACAGGGGATTTCGCAAGCCGGCCACCTTCCAGCAGAGCCTGGCCAGTTTCGCCGACTGGTTCGAACAGGCAGAGCGGAAACGGGCAGCATGACGGGCGGGCGCAGCAACCGGGAATGCCGCCGATTCGCGGATTCCCGTACCGGCACACAGCGTATCGAGCCGAACTGGATATGAAGATTCTCAATGTCTCTTATACACTCGATGCAGTGCACGGCGGAGGAGTTGCGGAACGTTCATTCCAGATGAGCCGTGCCCTGGCCGCCGCCGGCCAGCAGGTTTCTCTGCTGACCCTGGATCGTGGTATCGACGGGCAACGGAGACAGCAGCTGTCCGACGTGGAGCTGGTGGCACTGCCGTGCCGCAACAGAAGGTTCTACCTGCCCCGTGGAGGCCGGGCGGAAATCGGTCGACTGGTGGCGGAAGCCGATGTCGTTCATCTGATGGGCCACTGGAATATCCTCAACGTGCTGGCTGCCAAGGCCGCCCGGAAGTTCCAGCGGCCCTATGTCGTCTGCCCGGCGGGGGAACTGCAGATCTTCGGACGCTCCCGCCTGCTGAAGAACTGTTTTAACCGCATCGTCGGCCGGCGGATTGTGGCCGATGCGGCGGCGTGGATTGCGGTGACCGGGCAGGAAACCGGCCAGTTTTTCCCCTATGGAGTTGCTCCGGACGCGGTCACGGTCATTCCCAACGGGATTGATCCGGCCGACTTCGCCGCTGCCGATGGTGCAGAATTCCGACGGGAAAACGGTTTGAGCAGCCAGCCGCTGGTGCTGTTCATGGGCCGGCTGAACCCGATTAAAGGCCCCGATCTGCTGCTGGAGGCCTTTCTGGCTGTGCGACGGAAATTTCCCGAGTGCCAGCTGGCATTTGCCGGCCCCGATGGCGGCATGCTGAACGGCCTGCGGGAACTGGCCGCCAGCACCGCAGCCCCGGCCAGTACTTCCGTCCCTGGCAGTACTCCGGCGGCTCCCGCCAATGGCAATGCTGCCGAAGCCGGTCGCATTCATTTTCTGGGCTGGATTGGCGGAGACGATCGCTCCCGGGCCTATCATGCGGCTGATCTCCTGGTGATTCCCTCCCGGCAGGAGGCGATGTCCATCGTGGTGCTGGAGGCGGGAATCTGTGGTACTCCGGTTCTGCTGACCGATCAGTGTGGCTTCGACGATGTCGAGCAGGCCGGCGGCGGGCTGGTGGTCCCCGCCACATCCGTCGGGCTGGAAGCCGGTTTGAGCCGTCTGCTGGCGGCTCCCGGCCAGCTGCCCGGCATGGGACGCCAGCTGCAGCAGTTTGTGCAGTCCCGTTTCTGCTGGGGCAGCATCGTCCAGCGATACCTCGATCTGTACGGCCCGCTTGTGCGGAAGGCCGGCTGAACCGGGGCCGGTGCAGTGCCTGAGGCGGGCCCGATCGGGTGACGATTCCTCCCGGCAGTTCCACAAATTCTGAACCTGCCGCAGACAGGGGTTGTCGCCGGTTCAGCCCGGCTGATAGACTCCCGCCGGGTCCGACCGGCAGATTCTGCAGGATGCGTTACGACATCTGTCCAGGCGAGGCCCGTACGAAACAGGGAGGTTTCGTCTGTGTTCACAAGTACCATCCGCCGCAAGATGGTCGTCGGTCTGACGGTCGGCCTGGTGATGCTCGTCACCCTTGCGCTGAGCGGAATTTCCGGTTTGCGGTCTTACCGCGATGCCGTGAACGATCTGGATTACACTATAAACCAGGCCCCGCGCCATGCGGATATTTCCAACGCGATCGCCATTCTGTTCGAGCCGCTGCTGCTGAATCCCACCGACAACCGGTCGGGAGCGGAGTTTCAGCAGCGCGAGTTCCGCCAGCGGCTCAGTGAAGCCCGCAAGCGGATTCAGGAGTTCCGCATCAAGCTGGAAAAGCTGCCAGCCACTCCGGATAACCGTTCCCGCCGCCCGGTGACCGACGCCATCCTGGCCGATATCGATCGCCGGTTCGATCTGCTCGAAGCACTGCAGGCCAATCTGGGCAATCTGAAGCTCCGCGAAGCGGCCGCACATCGCATGCTGTACGAGGTCTCCCGGCTGGAGACACTGACCCTGCAGGTGCCCGATGTGCGGGCCGGGCTGAACGAAACGCTCACCCGCAGCCGCAGTGTGTATCATTCGCGGTTCTGGCTGGTCTGCAGTACCAGTTCGATTGCCGCCCTGCTGTTTCTGGCTCTGGTGCGGTATGGCTACACGGGTGTTTTTGCGCCGCTGCGCAAGCTGCACCAGGGGGCCATTCGCGTGGCCCATGGCGATTTTGATTACCGCCTGCAGATGCATACCGAAGACGAAATGGCGGAACTGGCTTCCGCTTTCAACGATATGACGCAGCGGTTCCAGGAGATGATGCGGGACCTGGACTGTCAGGTGCGGGAGCGCAGCCGTCAGCTGCTGCGGTCGGAACGGCTGGCCGATCTGGGTCTGCTGTCGGCCGGTGTGGCCCATGAGATCAATAACCCGCTGCAGGCCATCATGATGGCCTCCGGTTCGCTGCAGCAGCGGGCTCCCGAGTTCCTGGCCAACGCCGACGAAGCCGACGTGGTCGTGGTGGAACAGTACCTGGGCATGATTCTGAAGGAGTCGCAGCGGTGCAAGGAGATCACCTCCCGGCTGCTCGACTTCTCCCGCACCCAGGACACCAGCCGCAGCCGGCAGGATGTCTCGCAGATTATTTCGGAAGTCATCTCGCTGGTCGGTCATCTGGGCAAATACCGCGACCGCAACATCGAGTTCCACCCCGCCGGCTCCTGCCACGCGGAAATCAACGGCTCGGAAATCAAGCAGGTCGTGCTGAATCTGGTGTCCAACGCACTGGAATCGATGAATGCGGGCGGCACCCTGCGGATCGAGATGGAAGAGCAGACCGACCAGCTGCTGCTGACTTTCCAGGACGATGGCTGCGGCATGACACCCGAAGTGCTGGAAAACATCTTCGAACCGTTCTTCACCCAGCGGCGCAACGGCCGGGGGACGGGCCTGGGAATGTCCATCAGCCACCGGATCATCAGCGATCACGGCGGGACTATCGAGGTGCACAGCACCGGCGAAGGCGAAGGCAGTACCTTTCTGGTCCGGCTGCCACGCCGCATGAAGGTGCTGCAGCACGCCGCCTGAGCGCTCGGCCTGCCTTCGGGACGGCGGACAGAGGGCCGTTCCGTAAGGTGTTGTCAGATAATATGATGCGGATTTTCACGGCGGCCAATACTGTTCGATTTCGCTCCGCAGCCCGTCTTGCGGCATCTGCCGGTTTCTGATATCACCCCGCCCCTCACTCCAGAACGCCATCCGGAGACATCCTCTCTCCGGCTGCCAGGCCGCACCAGTCTGCTGCGCTGCCGGGCCATCTCACCAGGGAGAACTCCTTGAGTCAGTCTGCCACTCACAAGCTGCGGGTACTGTTCGTCGACGACGAGACTCCGATTCGCGAGGTCATGAAGATCGAGCTGACGCGGATGGGGCACGACGTCACTGTCTGCGAAGACGGCGAGCATGCGCTGGCGGCGATTGATCGCCAGACGTACGACGCAGCCATCATCGATCTCCGCATGCCGGGAATCGGTGGCTGGGAGGTGGTCGAGCATCTGAAGAAAAACTCGCCCGAGACAGAGTTTGTCATCAGCACCGGCCATGGCAACATGAACGAAGCCATTCAGGCCGTGCGGCAGGGAGCGTACGACTTCCTGACCAAGCCCTGCCAGCTGTTCGACATTGCCAATGTCCTGCAGCGAATCGGCGACAAGCTGGCCCTGGCAAACCGGGCCATCGCCCTGGAAAGCCGGCTGGTGGCTGTCGAGGGCCGTTCCGACCTCATCGGCTCGACACCCCCGATGCAGAGCGTGAAAAAGCTGATCGAGAAGATTGCCCCCACCGACTCCACCGTGCTGATTCTGGGAGAAACCGGCACCGGTAAGGAAATGGTCGCCCGGCGGGTTCATGATCTCAGCAAGCGGAACCAGGCACCGTTTGTGGCCGTCAACTGCGGTGCCCTGCCCGAAAACCTGGTCGAGAGTGAATTCTTCGGCCACCGCAAAGGGGCATTCACGGGAGCCGATACGGCCCGCAAGGGGCTGTTTGAAGTGGCCAACGGCGGGACGCTGTTCCTCGACGAAATGGGCGAACTCGACAAGTCGATGCAGGTCAAACTGCTGCGGTTTCTGGAATCGGGCGAAGTCCGCCGGGTCGGCGAGAACGAGCCGTTTCACGTCGATGTGCGGGTGGTCTGTGCGACCAACCGCGAGCTGGAAGAGATGGTGCGGGAAGGCGGGTTCCGGGAAGATCTCTACTTCCGGGTCAACACGTTCGAAATCCATCTGCCCCCGCTCCGCGAACGCCGGGGAGATATTCCGGAGCTGGCCCGCTTTCTCATCGCCCGTCATCTGAAGCGACCGGAGCTGCCGGCGGACATTATTTCGCCGGAAGCAATTGAGGTGCTGCTGCAGCATGAATGGTCGGGCAATGTGCGGGAACTGGCCAACGCCCTGGAGCATGCCGTCATTCTGGCCGACCGGGAACAGATTCTCCCGGAACATCTGCCGGCCAGTCTGACCCGTGGTTCGTCCAGCCGGAAGTCGACTGCCAGCTCCAGCTTCTCCGCCGGCAGCGAGCCGAAAACGCTCCGACAGATCGAGATGGACGTCATTTATGGCGTGCTGGATCGCCACCAGGGCGACAAGCCGAAGGCTGCCGCGGAACTGGGGATCGCCCTGAAAACGCTGTACAACAAGCTGAATCAGGACCAGGCCCGCCAGGCCGCCGGCTGAGCTGCCGTGCCCCGGCGGAATCCGGCTGCCACCAGCTGAGCGGAACTGAGCTGTGGTGAAGTCTTTTCGGCCTGCCCTCCAGCCCCTTCACGCCTCACCCGGCGGGAGGGGCCTGCTGCGTTTCCGCGGGACAGCAGTCGGCTCCCGAAGCCGCCCCGCCGCGCGGCCCTTCCCCATTGCTGCACTGTAGTGCTGCACGGTGTCGCTTCGCGGTGTCACTTCCGGGGGGCTCCGCTGCGAACGTGCTCCCGCCTCTGCCGGTCTGAGCGGCGAACAGCAGTCAGCGGCGAGTGGTTCTCCGCGGCTTCAGCCCGCGAGTCTGCCAGCCACGAGGCGGCGCTGCTCTGCCAGCTCACTTCGGTGCGGCACATGGCTCCGCCGTGCGGCTTCCCTCCGGCGCATAAAAAACGGGCCGCGCTCCCGGTCAGGAACGCGGCCCGCGGATGTCTCCACGGAGGCTGGCTGCCTCCGGCGGATCACCGATGTCGGCAGCTGCTCAATGGACGAACGTGCGGATCACGCCGACCACTACACCCAGCACCTGCACATCGTTGGAGTAAATCGGCTTCATGGTCGCGTTGGCCGGCTCCAGCCGGAACTGGCCGTTCTCACGATAGAACCGCTTCAGCGTGGCGTCCTGGCCATCCACCAGAGCCACCACGATTTCGCCATCGCGGGCGGTGTCCTGACGGCGGATCACGACGTAGTCGCCGTCCGCGATCTGCGATTCGATCATCGAATCGCCGCGAACACGCAGACAGAACTGATCGGCATGGTCGAACAGCAGGGCGAAATCGATCCGCTCATCCTGCTGCTCGGCCAGCAGCGGGCTGCCGGCGGCAATCTGGCCGACCAGTTTGAGGCTCATCCGGTCCCGGGGAGACTCGGACAGCTGAATCGCACGGCTCATGTGCGACTCTCTGGTGATCAGCCCCTTCTTCTCCAGGGCCTTCAGGTGGCACATCACTCCGTTGGGGGAGCGAATGCCGAAATGGGCACCAATTTCACGAACGGTCGGACCATAACCGCGATTGACGATTTTATCCCGCAGGAATTCGTAAATCTCTTTCTGACGTGCTGTCAGAGCGGGGCGTGGTGCCTGTTCTGCACTTGTAATCATCTGGTTTTCTCCTGCTGACTCGCCTGTTTGAGGTCGGAGTGGCGGGTGCGCGGGGTGCTGTCGTCACCCCGAATTTGTGACAGCAGCTCGCCTGAACTGCCCCGCGTAATCGGCCCGCGTAAGCTGTGGACGTTCCTCTGAAAAAACTGCCGCTGTTCAGCTGCTGGAGCTCCCTGAAAACAGGGAAGATCGGCGAGATGAAGAACGATTGAATTTCAGGGGACGGCTGTTAATGTGAGAGAGAAAAGACGGCGGGTTGTTCACCTGATCGCAAAGCGAGCATTGCCCGGTCCAACTACTGTCTGTTCTGTCCATTAAGAGTTGTCCGAATATACGACCGTCTACAATTCACGTCAATTGCCCTGATGAACAGTGTTCGCCGCATTTTCGAGATTTTCTGAATTTCAGACGCGTTTCCGCAGTGACCTGAAAATCTGTCCGCGAAGTACTGTTTGTAGTAACCTGAACAAAATCAAGGGGTTGCGTTTGTCAACCCACCTCAGGAGGCAGCGGCGAAGGCTGAAAACGGGGTTTCTCAACTTCTTTTCGAATGATTTCAGAATTCCTGTTTTTCAATAAATTCTTTGGGGTATCCACCTGGGATTCTGTCAGACACCCAACGGCGGTTCGCGTGGAAGTCGGCTCGAAGGCCTGATCCGAAGTCCGCCACAACGGGGACACCTGCTGCGAAGTTCAGCACCTGACAGGCTGTGTTTACCGTTAATTTGTATACAACCCGGGCCGATCGTCAAGTGGACTGCACCGGTTCTGCTACCTGCAGCGGGCCCTGTTCCGCGGCGTGTTCAGGTATTCGCGGCACACCCGCAGGCAGCCGGCATGCCGCCCTGCCGGCCCTGCTGAGCCAGTTCCTGCCGCACGTTCGCTGTACAGGTAAGCCAAAGCGTGCTCGCAGCAGGGGCAGGGTGACCACTGAAACCCCGAGATCCTGTGCTGCGGCGGGGTCGGCGGCATCCACGCAGCCGGCCTGACGCGGCTCGTCCAGGCGGTGCCGGCATCCAGGTGATGTTCGCGCGAAACTGCGCCCGCACATCCACCGGGCTCGCGAAGAGACCAGGCCGGGAAGCGGAACCACATGGCACGGAAACTGTCGAGGTACGGGCCTCAGCGCAGCAAAACAGCCGGCTGGCAGAAGGTCTGCCCGACCGGCTGAGAATGCTGCAGGTTGAAGTTGCAGCTGCGCTGTGTTGTCTCTGTGCTGCCTGTCTCAGGCTTCCTGTGGTGAATTCGGCTGCTGGCCTGCTGCCGTGGAGTCAGTCACTCCCTGGCTCACACGGTCCATCGGCTGGCGGGCCAGAGCACCGTGCCCTTGGCTGACAGCAGCCAGGGTGGCCGGGACGGTTCCGTGTTTCAGCGGGAGGTGCGGGCGACCTGGCGGGAAACAGCCGGCACGAGGTCTTCCGGAGTGACATTCGTGGAGACCACGGTTCCTTCCGCATCAATCAGCCAGACGGCGGGAATATCCCGCAGTCCGTAGAACCGGGCCACCGGGTTCTCCCATCTCCGCCGGGACGGGTCGGTATGGAAAATCTGCGGCCAGTTCAGGCCGTTGCGTTCCACGAAGGCTTCGAGGGCCAGTTCGTCCTCGTCGAGATTGACGCCAATCACCGAGAGTTTCTCGGCTCCCAGTTTCTCCTGAGCCTCGCGAATGGAAGGCAGATAATCGTGAACCCGCGGTGTGCCGCTGGCCCAGAAAACGACCAGGACCGCTTTTCCGCGGTAATCCTCGATGCGAACGAACTTTCCGCCCCGTTCCGGGCCGGCCAGTTCCAGCGGCTGGCCAGGCAGCTGCAGCCGGCGAAGAATGGCCGGTACCTGGGCTGCCTTGGCATTGCGGCTGTTGGCGAACTGCCGGGTCACCAGCGAATAACAGGCGATGGCTTCGTCGGTCAGCCCGTGCAGTTCGCAGCTGCGGCCGGCGGCATACAGCAGCTCGACAGCATGAATGTCTTCCTGCGGGAAGTTGGCGGCAAAGGTGCGTGCCTGCTGGGCCAGTTCCTGCAGCCACTTGGGCTCGCGTTCGGCGAACCGCATGGCGTTCGTGTGGGCAAACCGCACCCGGACCCGGGCTGCATCAATGGCCGCCTGCGACTTGGGATCCCGGCGGTACAGCGACTCGGCCTGGTTGTACAGCAGGTCGATATGCTCTTCCTTGCCCTGCAGGGCCAGCTGCAGGCGGGCCTCCATCAGGTTGTGGACGGCTTCGTTGAACTGCTCTTCACGATCTTCCTGGTCGTGCGTTCTGGCAATGGCTTCGGTCGCCAGCTCGACAATCTGCTCGTTCCGCGACATCTGCACGCCGCGCAGCTCAGCCATATCCCGAGTCTGCGGCAGAGGCCGTTTCCTCAGCTGATCAATGTCATACAGCAGTCGTTCCGGAGTCCCTTTGGCCGGCAGACCCGTATCGGCCTGTGCCTGGGCTCCCGTACCGACGGACGCTGTGGGAAGGGCGGCCACCTGAGCCGCATCCACCGCGGCGGTACTGGCGGCGGGCTGTTCGCCCGATCCGGCAGCAGCTGGAGACGAGTCACCAGAGGAGCCACAACCGGCCGCATGGCACAGCAGCAGGGCCACACCAGCAAAAGAAACACACTTCCGAGTCCGCGATCCCATGATCATGGCCTCTCCATCCTTGTGAGAGCGAATCCTGCCACAGGTAAGCCGGCAGCCTTCACTTCCAGTGCTGCCCGCACATCAGTTTCCGCCTGCATCTGGCAGCACGGAACAGAACCAGCCTCCGGAAAACACACCGGCTGCGTCGTTCAGCGCGGAGTTCTATGAGATATTCCCCTGGAGGAAAAGACGAACTCCGGCAGATTCTGCAGCCCGGGCACTGAACAGACTTCCCCAGGGCAGCACATGCCTCCAGGAACGACGGGCGCGGTCCTGCTTTTGGCAGGGCCGGTTGTAGCGGCCTTCTTCAGTGGGCCCGGGACACTGGTGGGCCAGCCGCCGTACCATCCGCTCACAGAGCAGAGATTCACCGCGGAGAAGAGAAACAGGCCCGTGTGGCATGCCCATCGCCGCGAAAGCGGAATGGGCATGCGGGGCCCGGCTGCCGGCAACGAGGTACGGTAGAACACGCCCACGCAGG